>WFWI01000080.1 GCA_015491205.1 Candidatus Microgenomates bacterium
CTGGCATTAGGGATTATCTCTTTAATCAAGTTATAAAATTACCATCCGGCTCCGATTTTGGAGCCTGCCGGTGACCACCTTGGCTACCCTGGCATTAGGGATTATCTCTTTAATCAAGTTATAAAATTACCATCCGGCCCTCCGAGTCGGAGGGCCTACCGGTGACTACCTTAGTCCTGCGTCCTCTTTACAGTGCGCCCGGGTGGATTCGAACCACCGACCCCCATCTTATAAGGATGGTGCTCTAACCGCTGAGCTACAGGCGCTTTGCCTTTTTATTATAGCAAACTTGAGTTAAAATTTTACTATGCTTTATATTATAGCGACTCCAATAGGGAATTTAGAGGATATAAGCTATAGATCCGCAAAAATACTCTCTCAACTTGATGTTGTTTTAGCAGAAGATACTCGCACTTTTCTAAAGCTGAAAAATAAAATTGAAGAGCTTTTTGGGTTTTCTTTTAAAAAAGAGCAAAAAGTAATTTCCTATTACAAGGAAAAAGAATCAGAAAAGCTTGGGACAGTTTTAGAATTATTAAAGCAAGGAAAAGATGTAGGGCTTATCTCAGAGTCAGGCACGCCAGTAATCTCAGATCCAGGTTGGCTTTTGGTGTCTACAGTGCAAAAAGAGAACATCCCGTTTACTCTAATTCCAGGCCCATCCGCTTTTGTTTCAGCAGTAGTTTTGTCAGCTTTTCCTTTCAAGGAAGTAGTTTTTTTAGGATTTTTTCCAAAAAGGAAGAGGAAAAGATTTTTAGAAAAGGTAAAAAAGGCAGTTTATGCTCTCGAGGATCCTGTTTTCGTTTTTTACGAATCGCCTCACAGGATAAGAAAAACCGTTAAGGAGATTTTGGAATATTTTGACAAAAAGGTAGAGCTTTGCCTTTGCAGGGAAATGACAAAAAAATTTGAGGAAAAGATTTTTGTAAAAAGTCTTAAGGATTTAGGAAAAATTCCAGAGAAAGGAGAGTTTACTGTGGTGTTGAAGATATTACACTAAAAGAAGGGGAACATTATACTTTTTAAACTTTTTATCTGAGGTAATTATAGTTAGATTCTCTACAATAGCTTGGCTTATAAGCATTCTATCAAAAGGGTCTTTATGATGATAAGGAAGTTTAGCTAAAGTCTCAAAATATTTTTCTGTGATGGGAAGAAAATTAAAGGGAATAAGTCTTATCAGCTGGGGAATCTCGATTGTGAGCTGAATCTTTTTTATGGATGTTTTTATTGTGATTTCCCACAAGTTGACAACTGAGGCGTATACAACAAAGTTTTCTTGATCTGTCAATATGTTTTTTACTTTATTTGGCAGTTTAGGAGGGTTTTCCAAGGCCCAGATGAGAATGCTTGTATCAAGTAAAAATGCAGGCTTCATTTGTAAAACATTTCAATAATTTCTTTGTCTTCCTCATCAAAATCTTCTGAGATTTCAATTTTTCCTTTGAGAACGCCTAATTTTACTTTTTTTGGGGTGTAAGGGGTTAATTTTGCCACAGGTTTTCCTGCTTTTCCAATGATAACTTCTTCTCCTTTAAGCACTCTTTCTATAAGTTTTGAAAGATGGGTTTTTGCCTGGTGTATGTTTACCAACATAGTAAATATTAGTTTAGCCAAGCTTAGCTAAGTTGTCAAGTGAAACTTTCAAAAAAATGTGAAATTTGTTATTCTCCGTAGCCTTGCCACGCGCCGGGTTTAACCTCGAAGGTTAAATGCGGATTGTTGTGATAGTCCGAAGAATAACAAAAAATATATTTTTTAAATTCTTTTCTATGCTATAATTTTTAGATAAATTGTTTGCGGCGGTAGTTCAGGGGTAGAACGTCTGCTTCCCAAGCAGAAGGTCGCCGGTTCGAATCCGGTCCGCCGCTCTAAAGACAGGAAAGAGAAGGTCGCCGATTCGCCCAGTACCAGTGTAAAGCACGGTACTGGGTGAAAATCCCCTCCGCCGCTCAAAGCATTCAATCTAAAAGGTAAAAGCTAAAAGCGAAAAGCTATAAAAATAACCAATTTCTAATATTGAATCAACCCCGCAGGTTTTTTTTCTCAACCTGAAGGGTTTTGAACAATATTCATTGAAAATTGGTCATTGAGAATTGAAAATTTTCTTTAGTTTCTCCAGCATCTTTTCAAACACTTCTTTGTCTGACTTGAAGGTTAATCTTTCTAAAACTTGGGGAGTTTTCAAAAATTCTGCTTTTTCTACTTCCCAATCGTGGTCTTCTGGGTTGCCGGATTTGTACTTCATAAGGTAGTAATAAACCGTTTTTTTAACTAAAGTATCCTGCCATTTGTAAGAATACCTGCTTTCGACAGGTTCTTCATCTGCAATTTCTGCTTCTATCCCTCCTTCCTCCTTCACTTCCCGGAGTGCAGCAGTTTTTTTATCCTCGGTAGGGTCGTGATCTCCTATTAGTCCTTTTGGAAAAGTCCAGCCTTTATGACCTGAATGTTGGATCACTAGCCACTCAATTCTCTCTATTTCAGGTTTTTTTTCAAAACCCTCTGGAAGTTTAAAAACTACACCACCTGCGGAAGTCTCATGTTTTATTTTCATCATTTTATATTTTCTCAAAAAAGTTTAAAATTGTTCTATGAAGATTTTAGGGATTGATCCTGGTTTTGATAAATTGGGCTATGCGTTTTTAACAATAAAGGAAGGGGAAATTAAAAAGGTTGAGTCAGGCCTCATTAAGACCAGTGTTAAAGCTTCGATTCCAGAGAGGATAAAGGAAATTTACTCTAAGCTTGAGATCCTCTTTGAAAAGCAAAAACCAGAGATTATTGTAATGGAAGATCTTTTTCTTTTTAAGAATAAGAAAACTGTAATTAAAGTTGCCCAGCTTCAAGGGGTGATTCTTCTTTTGGCAAGTCAAAAGGGTATAAAAGCAAAAATTTTATCTCCCCTTCAAATTAAAAAGGCAATAACAGGTTATGGAAGGGCAGATAAGAAGGCTATAGAGAAAATGCTCTATTTAACCTTGTCTCTTGAGAAAAGAAGGAGGGAGGATGATGAGACAGATGCTATAGCTTGTGCTTTGGCAGGGTTTCTACTTTTAAAGGGAGATGATATGATGGGGAAGGCTAAGGGTAGTTGAGACTTCAGGATAGGAGGTGGTTATAAAGCACTGGTAGTTTTTTACTACTTTCAGTACCTTCTCGCGATTTTTAAAATCAAGCTCGGAAAAAACGTCGTCCAAAAGGAAGATGAGCCTAAAATTTTTTTGGTATTTTTTTTCAAGAAAGGCTTTGGTAAAAAGGGCTTCGTTGTTTTTCAACCATAAAATAGAGAGCCTTTGTTCGGATCTGGCTCCGAAGGATTTTAGGTTGTAAAATTCGCTGCCCTTTTTAATAAGTATTTCAAAATCGTCCCGGTGAGGGCCAGCAAGTGTATAACCTACTTCTAGTTCTTTTTTTAGTAGTTCTTTACTTTTTTCTTTTGTAAAAGGGTTTGGTTTGTATTTTATCTTAAAATCAATTCCTTCAAAGGAGTTGTTTTTATTGCAAAATTCAAAAAATTTCTCTCGTTGCTGGATAATAGTTTTGCTGTTTTGTTCAAGATACTGATCCCAAAATTTTAGTTCCTCTTCAAGATTTCCTAAACCATCCTTGTTTTGCGAAATAATTTTATTCCTCCTTTTCAAAGCATTTTCATAGTTTAGGAGCGCGGATTTGTATTTTGGATCAAGCTTTGAAAGGAGTTTGTCGACATATTTTCTTCTTGTTTCAGGATCCTCAGCTACAATTTTTAAATCTTCTGGAGTAAAAAGTATTGGCCATGGCAGATCTTTTTTTAGTTGAAAGGCTTTTGCAGGTTTTTTGTCTATGAGAATAGTTTTTTTAAGGCCGGAGTTTTCTTTTTTTCCAATAATTTTTACTACTCTTTCTGCTTCTCCTGAAAAATCAGCCTGTAGCCAAAATTCCTTTGCATTGAATTTTAAAAGTTCTACCTCCCTTTTTTCCCTAAATCCTGAGCCTGTAAGTAAAAGATATATAGCCTCAAGAAGTGTAGTCTTTCCCTTGCCGTTTTCAGCAAAGATTAGGTTTAAAAAAGGGTGAAAGTAAAATTTAAGTTCGGAAAATTTTCTAAAGTTTTTGCCGGAAAGCTTTTTTAGATACATAGTGGTAGTTGGTAGCTGGTAGCTAGTAGTTGGTAGTTATTATACCTTTTTTTTGAGCAAAAAGATGGTTTCGAAAAAGGAAGGGAGTTTGAAAACCCCTTTTTTTAACACAGTTATTTCTTCAAAGGAATTGAAAAGATTTTGCCAGAACTTTTTAGGAAAGACTGAAAGGTGGGAAGGGTCGTGTCCATGGGTAAGAGTTATCCAAAGATTCTCAGTTGTGTAGATTTTGTGCAGGATGTATTTGCTTGAAACTCTAATAGTTTCCTTTACAGCCTTTTTTATTTTTGATCTTTCAAGATGCTCCAATACATCAAAAGTAAGCACTAGGTCAAAGCTGTTATCCTCAAAAGGGAGTCTTGTTATATCAGCCTTTGAAAGGAAAGGTTTTACCTCCTCAGGCGCAAGCTCAAGTGCGTGTTTTGAAATTTCTACTCCATAGGCATCAACTCCAAGTTTTCTTAAATACTTTACTAAAAGCCCAGTTCCACAGCCAACATCAAGACATTTTTTGGGTTTAAGATACAGCTTTATAATAATTGCTCTGTAAATATTTGCCAGGTGTTGGGTAATTTTGTGAATAAATGGTTTTTTGTGAGCATAAGTATACTCACCTTTTTTCCCCATATAATAGTCTCTATCGTAAAAGCTAGCATCTATTTTAAAAGGCATGATAACTGTGCCTTTAAAAGCTTCTCCTTCAAGGATCTTGTCTAAGTTTTTGAAGTTATGGCCGTTGGTTACAATAACAGTAAGGCCCAGCTTTTTTGCAAGCTGGGCCGCTACGGGATCAAAAGGAGCATTGATCCCTGGTTTCCACTCTGTTCCGACAATCTTTTCCATTTCTTCCCATGTGAGTCTTTTTATAGGCTTTGCATCCTTGTATTTTCGTGGGTCTTTGTCGTACACCCAGTCTGTATTGGTTAAGTTTATGACTAACTTTCCTCCGTAATCCCGAGCCAGGATAACTGCATCATAATCAGTTGACCAACCAGGTTTCCAACCCGCGCCAATTACGACTGGTTCTTTGAGCCTAGCTATTTTTTTATCATAATTTTCAATAATCCTGGGGTGGGCGATATCTTTGAAAATAGTTCTTAAAAGATGTGCATTGAGCCTGGTAGAGTGAATACCTAACCAATCGAGGTCTTCATCAGTGAGGTCTCCAATGACATCTTTTCCAGCATCTCTGTAGTGCCTTGCAGTTTTACCACCACCAGCAACTATGAAAAACCTTCGGCCTTTTTTAACGTGTTTGCGAATGAATTCGTTAAACTTGGAAAGGAATTTTGTGTCTATCCCGCCGTTGGGAACAATTAGGCTTCCTCCAACTGAAATGATGATGGGAGGGTTTTTTAAAAAGCTTAGCTTGGTCATCTTTATATATAAAAAAAATCCCGACTTTCGTCGGGATTAAAAATTTAACACTTCTTTGCAAAAATAAAGATGTTACACCTTGTCATTTTTGTGTCAAAAATTATACACAAAACCAAAGTTTAGTCAAGTTTTACCTGAAAGGTAATAGTTTGAAATTAGACGGAGCTAGAGATAGAAACGTAAAGCTAAAGGCGAAAAGCGAAAACTAGGAAAATTGATAAGTGGTCATTGAGAATTGAAAATTCTATACAGATTTTCACTTTACGCTTTGCGCTTTTAGCTTTCTTATTCCTTAATCTTAAATCATCAATCGTTTCTCTAGTTGGTTCTTATCTCATAAATCCTTGCCTTTTTATTAGAGGATTCAAAGATTTTTCTTCCAATCTTGTTAAATTTCTCCTCGGAGAGGTTCTTGTACTTTTGTCTTTCCAAATCTGAAACTATCACATATTTAACCTGGTACTTCTTAAGAAGCCGGAGGGCAGTTTGTGGATCAGTTGTTTCATAAATTGTGATTATATCCGGTATGCGCGAGGTTACATATTGAGGGGAGCCGCGCCAGAGCCATTCATGTACTAGCCAGCCAGCTACAGTTGGAAGGCCAGTGTAGACAGAGATCCTCTCATAATCAGTATAAGAATCTCCTTGAGCTTCCAGGATTGTGGGTTGGCCTTTTACGTTTTTGTTTAAAAAATCTATTACTTCTTTATCTTCTGGATAGTATGAGTAAAGCCAAAGGGAGCCGTCAAGCTGTGGCTTTTTTCCTAAGTTTCCATAATAGGAGGGAATTGAGAAGAAAGGGTAAATAAAAACAAGAAAGGAAAAGAAAGCGAAAATAACCTTCAATCCTAGTTTTATTTTGTTTTTAGGCACATATTCTTTGAACAAAAGCAAGAATGTGCCTGATAAAAGGGATGAAATAATAAAGGACTGATAGCCTAGTTTAAACATTGTATTTGCACGGAAATGAGCAGGGTAGATGTCTTTTACATAGAAGAACTCTGGGATGATGATTAGAAAGATTGCGTAAAGTAAACCTAAAGAGAGAATGTTAAAAATAGGTTGGCTGGTGAACTTTTTTGGTAAAAACTTGAGAGAGATAAGGTAAAGAAGAAACAGAAGCCAAAAATAGCCCCAGAGAGTAAACAGCATCCAAAAGGGTGATTTTTGACAGTTTCCCTTTTCAAAAAGAAAAGGGCCAAGCTTTTCAAGGCTTGTAAAGTAGGAGCCACAGTTGACTCCAATGCCACTTACAAAAGGCTTAAAATGTGAAGCGAAAGGAAAACTAAAAATAAAAAAGCCACTTGTTAAAAGAAGTAAGAATATAATTTTATCTTTTATTTTGAGTTTTCGTGTGAAGAATAAGAGAAACAGAATGAATAGAAAATAGATTGGGCCATCAAAGGCATTTGTCATATAAAGCACAGCAGTTAGGAAGCCCAAGGCCAGGGGGGGTAGTATCTTATACTTTGCTAGAAGCTTGGTATTTACAAAAACTAGTAGGATTAAAGCTAAGGTTAATAGTACATAAGGAATGTTTAAAAGGTGTCCATGCAGATCAGCCACCACATAGGAGTAGGAAGGGAACTCGTGTATTGTAAAGGGTATAAACCTTGTAGCATTAGGATACCAATAATTTGAGTTTTTTATTATGTAAGCTATTGTTGAAAAAGGGTTAAAGGAAAAATTTTTGGCTATTTGAAAGATTTCGTTTAAAGAGTAAGCGACGTCTTTGTTCCAGAAAGGCAAAGGGGATTCAGCATTATATCCTTTGGTGAAAATATAAATAGTATGTAAGTTTCCACCTAAGTTTAAAAGGAGAGTAGAAAACAAGCCCAAGATAATTAGAGTCTTTGGACTGACTTTTTTGTTTAAAGCTTTAGCAGTAATATAGACTATGTTTGAACTTAAAGAAAATCCAAGGCTTATTCCAAGAGCAAAAAGAGTGGAGAGCATTAGGTTATATCCTATAGAAGGCAATATTCCTGAGAGCTTAATAAGAAGTGCTGAGGTTAGATGACCAAAATAGTAGTAGTTTATGAAGTAGCCATTTGGGGATATTGGGTCTGATGAAAGCCATATATCAAGTGGAGGAAAGTATTTAGAGCGTAGGATGCTGTTTATAAACCCAAAGTCCATGAACTTTTCTAAGCTTCTAATTGAAGGTTCTTGTCCCCTAATTGCTGTCCAAATTATAAATGAGGAAAAAAATAGAAACTCTTCAAGCAGGAAGATGTATATATCTTTTTTTGAAAGTCTAAATCTATGTTTTTCTTTTCTATAAATGAAATAATTTATCGCAATAAATGCGCTTAATAAAATAAAAATATTTGTGCGCGAGAAGCTTAAAACTTTAAAGAAACCTGTTACATAGGCTGAGTAAGATAGTATAATAATACCTATAACTTTTGATAAAGCATAGCCTTTATCCCAAAAAAAATTGCTGAAAATTTTTAGAGTTAAGGGAAGAAAAGTTATACCAATAATAAGAATAAAAAAGTACCATTTTAGAGCAAAGGCTAGCCATTCCATAAGTTTTTATTATACAAAATGGATAAAAGGTTCAAACCAAAGGAGTGGGAGGAAAAGCTTTATAAATCATGGGAAGCTGAAGGCCTTTTTACTGCTAAGGTTGATAAAAAAAAGAAGCCTTTCGTGATCATTCTTCCTCCTCCCAATGCCAACGGAAACCTTCACATGGGTCATGCGATGATGGTTTATCAGGATATTATGGTGCGCTACAACAAGCTTTTGGGAAAGGAGGTTTTGTATCTTCCTGGTGCAGATCATGCTGGTTTTGAAACCTGGTATGTTTTTGAAAAAGAGCTTCAAAAGCAGGGCAAATCCCGCTTTGATTTTAAAAGAGAGGAGCTTTACAAAATGGTTTGGGAGTTTACTATGAAATATCGCGGAAGAATGGAGGATCAGTTGAGGCGCCTGGGCTTTGCTTTGGACTGGGAGAAGAAAAAATTTACTTTGGATGAGGATATTGTCTGGATTGTCTATCTAACTTTTAAAAAGCTCTTTGATGAGGGATTGGTTTATCGCGCTAAAAGACTTATAAACTATTGTGTCCGGTGTAAAACAAGCTTTTCTGATCTTGAAGTGTCCTATGAAGAAGAGGAAGGAAGACTTTGGTATATAAAATATCCTTTGAAAGGAGAAGAAGGTTTTATTACTGTGGCAACAACCCGTCCTGAAACAATGCTTGGAGATACAGCCGTTGCTGTCAACCCAAAAGATAAAAGGTATAAAAATTTAATTGGTAAAAAAGTCATTTTGCCTTTGGTGGGCAGGGAAATACCAATAATCGCAGATGAAGCAGTTGATCCTGAGTTTGGCACAGGTGCTGTAAAGGTCACCCCTGCCCATGATGAAACAGATTGGCAAATAGCTCAAAGACATAATCTTCCTATGGTTCAGGTTATAGGGTTTGATGGAAGGATGACAAAAGAAGCGGGTAAATTTGCAGGATTGAGAGTAAAGGAAGTAAGGGAAAAGGTTTTAGAAAAGCTTAAAAGCCAAGGCTTTTTAGAAAAAGTTAAAAAACATGTTCATAGGGTTGGAAAATGTTATAAGTGTAAAACTCCCATTGAACCCCTTCCCAGGGAGCAATGGTTTATCAAAATAAGGCCTTTGGCAGAGAAAGCAAAAGAGCTTGTAAAAAAAGGAAAGATAAAGATTATTCCTAAAAAGTTTGAAAAAATTTTGCTTGACTGGCTTGATAGATTTTATGACTGGAATATTTCAAGACAGATAATTTGGGGAATAAGGATACCGGCTTATAAATGTCAAATGTCAAATGTCAAATGTCAAAACTGTGAGCGAAAAGCGAAAAGTGAAAAAGTAAAAGGTGATGGGTGGTTTGTGAGTTTGGAAAGGCCTGAGAAATGTCCCATTTGTGGAGAATGTGAGCCAAAGCAAGATGAAGATACATTTGATACCTGGTTTTCCTCAGGCCAGTGGCCTTATGCAACTTTGATGAGCTTGGCTGCAAAGGGAGAAAAATTAAAATCTTTGGAAGATTATCAGAAGATTGAATTTTTTAAATACTTTTATCCCACAAGCGTGATGGAAACAGGCTATGATATTCTTCCCTGGTGGGTGGCAAGGATGATAATGCTTGGTAATTTTGCTACAGGCAAGGAACCTTTTAAAGTTGTCTTCCTCCATGGATTGGTGCGCGACAAGCATGGCCAAAAAATGAGCAAGAGCAAGGGAAACGTTGTGAACCCCTTGGATTTGATTGAAAAGTATGGAGCAGATGCTCTTCGCGCCTCCCTTGTTTACAACACAACTGTAGGAAGTGATGTTAACTTTTCCGAGGAAAGAATAATTGGAATGAGAAATTTTGCCAACAAAATTTGGAACATGGGAAGGTTTTTGTACTTGGCAAGAGAAAAAGCATCGGAGAACAAAGGGTTGTTGGAAAAAGAAGCTGAGGAGCTGGAAAAAGAATTTGCTGAGGTTAAAGGAAAGTATTTTAAATATATGAACTCCTATCAATTTCCTTATGCGCTAGAGCTTTTGCACGAGTTTTCCTGGCACAGGTTTGCGGATTATTATATAGAAAAGTTTAAGGAGGCTTTGTGGCAAGGAGATAAAGGAGCTTTTGAGGCTTTACAGAAAGTGTATTTTGAGATTTTAAAAATGCTCCATCCCTTTATGCCCTTTGTCACAGAGGCAATATGGAGGGTGTTTAAAGGAGAAGAGAGAAGCATTTTAGAAGTTAGTTTACTTAGTTTATAATTTTATGGAAGATATTAAAATCCGCGGAAAAGTATATTCCGATTTGTTTACGAATCTGTCTGCTGGTTGGTTTGCAAGTATGTTTTTGGTTCTCAAAAATCCAGTTTTGTTGAGAGCTAGTTTTTTTGGCTTCTATAATATCTTTACAGTTGGCAATTAAATTAAGGAAATTTTCTGAAAAATGATCTCGTTAAACGAAATTTACAACACAATTGCTTTGGCCCAAATAGCTTTTGCTTTAATGGTGATTGCATTTATA
>WFWI01000081.1 GCA_015491205.1 Candidatus Microgenomates bacterium
ATAGTATATCCTGTCAAGGAAGGGAGGGGCAGACGTTTACCTTATCAGTCAGGCAGGCAAAAGATAGTCTTGGGAATGCGAGTGCAGATTTAGGGGAGAATGGAAACACAGCAAGTTTTACCTGTCCTGCTCCAACACCTACGCCTCTACCTCCTACCCCCACTCCTGTGCCTGGCCAGTGTACTCTTTTGTACACGAGTCCAGCTCCAGGCAGCTGTTTGAGAACTGCTAACTTTCAAGTTAGATTAACTCAAGGAGATAGGGTTCAATTTGCTGTTGATGATAACCTCGTTAACTCTTCCAATGGTAGCAATCCATTTGACAGCAGCTGGGCATGCAACAGTGGTTGGATACAGGCAAGCGGCTCTTTGCCCACAACTGTCTCTTACAACTGTGATCAGAATCTTACAACTGGAAATTATTGGTGGGCAGCAAGGGCTAGTTCTTCAACTGGAGCTTGTACCCAAAGTGGCCTTGTACCACAGTATAGCTTTTCAATTGACAAGACAGGTCCCAGCTCACCGGGCAGGCCTGCTGGGCAGTATAGTAGTGTATTCAAGAGTGTAAATTTCAGGTGGACGGCATCGCAGGATGTAGGGTGTGGGGGAGTAGGAGGGTTTGCGAAGAGTTATTGGTTGCAGGGGTGGTGGGGGACAGGAGCAACGAGGGAGTGGGTGATAAACGATGGTAGTTGGCAGCCTAGCAATTATGCAGCGCCTGAGTATAGTATATCCTGTCAAGGAAGGGAGGGGCAGACGTTTACCTTATCAGTCAGGCAGGCAAAAGATAGTCTTGGGAATGCGAGTGCAGATTTAGGGGAGAATGGAAACACAGCAAGTTTTACCTGTCCTGCTCCAACACCTACGCCTCCTACTTCAACACCTCCTACTCCAACACCAACTCCTACAACTCTTACCCCTACTCCAACTCCAGTAGCTCTACAGCCTTGGTCTAAAATAAAAGATGCTTCTTTCCAGGCTTTGTCTGACTTTTCCATTTCTATTCCATCTTTTGTATTGCCTTTTGAGGATGAAGATGTTGATGATGATGCTACTCCCTATTTTTCAATTGGGCAAAATCAAGGGGTCGTTGGCATACCAGGTCTAGTGCAAGGAAGGGCTGATCAGCTTTCGGCAAAGAGGATTTATTGGCTTGACTACAGAAGAAATATTGCAGTGGAAAGGTGGCCGGGGAACTTTTATGAGTATGCTAAAAACTACAAAAAGTTTAAGGAAGCTATGCTAGATGAAACTGGCAATCTAATTATCCCGACCCTTACTCCTACTCCAACCACAACTCCTGGGATGATGCAGAATGAGGAGATGTATTTGATAGATGAGTCAAAGGTAAATGTTTCTGAGCTTGTGCTTTCTGATCCTGATGCTAATTCAAGTGATATCTTTTTGATGACAAAAGGAAAAACCGTAGTTATTTCAGCTGATGATGGAAGGTTTAATGTGGGGCCAGGGGATCAGCCGCTTAAGAATGTAGTGGTTATTGCAAACAGGATAGTCTTTCCTGGAAATCTTACCCATGCTTATGGAGTTTTTATTGCCAGAAATATTGAGATCAGCCAGGCTAACACAGGGCTTAAAGTAAAAGGAAATCTGGTTGCGCTAGAGTCTTTTACAAACCTTCGATCAGGAGGGGATAATAACAAAAGGCCAGCTTTGTTTGTTGTCTTTGACATCAAACCCTACATAAGATTCTGGAACAAGCTTTCTGAGAGTAGGGTGGAGTGGAGTGAGGTGAGGTAGGAGAAGGTGCTTAATTTTTAGGGGAAATCTGCATTTTTTCCAGAGAGATTCTATAAAGTCTTTCGCTTTTTTTGATAAGTTTTGTTCTTACAAAATATATGCCTTGGTCCACTGAAAGCACTTGAGGGATTGAGTCCCTGGTGTCGGTTAAAATATAAGGTATGCTAAAGAAAGGAGTTGAGAAGGTGGTTTGGGACTGGTATTTTAGGCCAAGAAGATAGATTGGGACAAAACAATCAGGATTAAGATAACAGTTATAATAGTTGTGGGCTACCACGAAAGGAAGCTCTCTGCTTACTTTACCTGTGGCAAAAGGCTGGAAGTATACATAACCGTTTTTTGTGACCCTGTACTCAAAGGATAGCTTTTCTGTTTTAAGATCAAGGTCCCTTCCAAAAATATTAGCTGTACGAGAAAAGAAGACTCTTCTTCCTGAAGCCTTTTTTTTAGATTCTACTCTTCCTCTTGAATCAAGCCATGTAAATTTAAGCAGGTTGTCTTTAAGATATAAGTTGGGCGCCTGAGAGTATGTCGGAAAGTTTTCTTTTATAGAGGCCTTTACAGTTTCAGAGATGATAAGATCTTTTTCCCATTTTAAAGTGTTTAAATCAAATCTTATGTAACGGATGTAGGCTATAATTTCATATATAGAGGTGGTGCTGGAATCTCCTAACTTTTCTTTTTCTACAAATGTAGCTATTCTTGTCTTGGGGTCTAGCCTTGCATAATATTTGGAAAGATCAAGGTCAGAAAGAGCTTTGCCAGCAGGCAGCTGTAGATAAAAGTTGTCAGAGATGAGAATTTCTTTATTTGCTTTTGAAGGTAGAGATATTAAAGCTAGATTTGTTAAGGCTATATGAATCTTGTTGTTTTTATCTTTTATTGCAGCAATAGGGTCAACATCAAAGGGTATTTCTCTCCAATATTTAGCTTTTCCTTTTGAGGGAAGGTATATTGTAAGGAAAGAGGAGGTGTATACTCCTAGGTTTTCATCGAGGTTCCATTGGGTGTAGACTAGGGCTTCTTGTCCAACGATTTTGCTTGAGAAGACTGAGGCTGGAGGAGAGGAGAGTTTGATATCATTTTCCTCTGGGAGTTCTCTTAAATATAAAGTAGAGAGCAGGTAATATTTATATATAGAAGGTACAGAATAGGCTAGGGTAGGAGTTCCTGAAAGAGGAGAAAAATCATAAAGCCTTGAAAAAGGAAAGCTGAGGGTGATGCTTGAGACTCCTTCGGTCTTTTCTTCATTTTTTAAAATTACCCAATGGATAGCAGCAGCTTCAGGAGAAGACACTCTATAGCTAAAGTAAATTTCATTTCCTATTTTATTAAACGTGAAATCAGTGTTTGTTAAAGTATTTAGCCTGCTTCTTTTTTCCCATAGTTTTTCAGTTTTTACAAGAAAATCTTTTTTTAATGGCTTATAAAAAGGCCCAGGTCTAAAGCCTGGAGTAGGAAAGGTTATAAAGTTTGCTTTCAGGTTTGTTATCAGTTTAAGGTTCAAAAGACCGAGAATTGCTACAATTATAGTAAGCCCGGCCAAAGACAAGAGAATAAGCTTTTTGGGAATTTTTTTCATAAATTCAAGGGTTATTATATATTAAAATGAAAATATGTTCAAATTTGAAAAGCAAATTATAAATTTTCTAAAGTACTTTATTGGCAGCAGTCTTTTCTTATTCTTGGCATTTTTTAACAGAGCTTATGCTCTGCCTGATCTTGTTACTTCGCGTATTACCGTGTGTCGAGACCCTCAGATTGTAACACGCGATGGCAGAGATTATGCACGATTTTTTATCCAAGTTTGGGAGAGAAATATTGGAGATTCAGCGGCTGGACCTCACTCGGTGGTGATAGGGGCTGGTATGTATAGTGCGGTGAGGACTAATTATTGTGGTTTTTTCAATTATCCTGATGCAGTGTCAAGACAGGTTGATCTTAATGATTGGCTACCTGCAGGCACTGAACGCTGGGTGTTTTCAGGTTGGTTTGAGGTGCCTTATTTGCCTGATGATGTTTGCTTTCAAGAGGATCCTATAGCGCGGTATGGTTTTGGAGCAACAGTTGATGGAGAGCTTGACCCTGTATACAGGCAGCTTTACAGAGGGTGTGCAACTTCTGATCCAGGAGATGTGCTTGAGACTAATGATACTCTGTCGACTCAGGGCACCAATAATAATCTTATTGTGTATGGAAATAGGAGCTTTTGTTTTTCCGAGATCCCTGTTTGTAGTTTCTTGACCCCTACCCCCACGCCAACCCTTATGCCTTGGAAAAAGGTAAAGAATGCAAGTTTTTCAGATCCTTTTGGAGGTGTTTTTTCAAATGATGTGCCTGATAATCCTTTGCCCTTTGATAGCGATGATACAGGAGAGCCTTTTTTTGCCTTTGGAGAAGATCATGGGGTGGTTACGGTTGACACTTACAACAATCCTTCAGAGCTTTCTTCACTTTCTCGCTATATCACCTCTTATGCAGCCTCCACCTCCTATCCTGGAATTTCAAGCGTGAACAGTTTTATCGTTTATATGAAAGGAAACAAAACTTTTCAAACAGTACAGCCTGATGTGGCAGGCAATTTGGATATTACAGCAGAAGGTTTATACTTGGTGGAAGATCCTGGAGTGGAGGTGGCTCCAGTTGATCCTCCATCTTCAAACTATGTGCTTGTGGTTGATGGGAGTGTTTTGATAACAGCTCAAGATGGAGAGTTTAATGTTGACCCAGCAAGTGATACACCTTTTAAAAAGATTATTATTTTGGCCGATACAATAACCTTTTCTTCTGAGCTTACAAAAGCTTATGGTATTTTTATAGGCAACAATATTTCTATTCCTTCTGCAGATTTTGGGTTGAAAATTAAGGGTAATTTAGTTGCTTTAAAATCTTTTAGTTTCTCACGTAGTTATTTACCTGAAAATTTAAAGCCAGCGCTTTTTGTAGTGTTTGACCATACACCTTATTTTGATCTTTTGGAGTATATTTCTGTGAGAAAAGTGGAAAGGGAGGAGTTTTGAGGTTGAAAAGGGAAAATTTTTCCTGTTATAATCAAAATTATGAACTATACTCCGATTGATATAGCAAAGCTTGAGGCCTCTTTTCAACCTGCAGCGCCTTCTGAGCCATCTAGAGGATTTAACCTGCTTCTAGCATTTTTTATATCAGTTTTATTCCTATTTTTCTTGTTTGTGGGAAGCTTGACAGCTGTGGCTTATACAAGTTTTAGGCCTCCTTTTGTTGACAAGGCTTTGTCCCAGAGGATAAAGGTTTATTTTGCTTTTCTACCTGTTTTGCCAAAGACAAAGGAGCAAATAGTCTTAGCTTCAAGCTATAAGACATCAAAGGTAAAAAGTTTTAATATGAACTTTTCTGGAGCTTTAACCCTTGCGTATTCAGGCGTTGACCTTAATCTGGATGTTAAGGGGAATACAAAGATGAATTTTTGGGATAAGCTTGAGAGCGAATCTGATTTTGAAGGAAAAATTTCTGGCAGTCTTGGAGAGTATAGTGCAAGCTTTAGGACAATATACATAGGTGGCAATACTTATTTAAAGCTTGATTCTTTTCCTGAAGAGGTGCTTTCTCTTATTAGAGAATCTATGAGGGAGTATGGGATAGAGCTATCAGAAGACTTCTTTCAAAGGGTAAAGGGTGTTTTAATCTCCAAGTGGATAAGGGTTGACTCTCCTGCCAGGACAGCAGCTAGGCTTGAGCTGCAAAAGAGGGAAGAGGAAGACACCAAAAGGCTTTATCAAGATTTAGGAGAAGCTGTTTTGGATATTGAGTCAATAAAAAGAGTGAAGCTTTCTAAAAAGGGTGATCTTTATATTTTTTATACAACTTATACAGGCCGCGAACTTATGGAAGAGGTAAGAAGAGCACTTCTTAAGGAGGGCAAAGTGTTGACAAAAAAGGATAAGGAATTTATGGATAGGTTAGCAGAAGGCATAAAGGAGCTTAAAGTAACAGTTGAGATAGGCAGGCGGGATTATCTTATTAAAAAGATTGTGTTTTTGTTAAGAGGAGAGTTTGATATAAGCGAGTTTATTGGAAGGACAGGAGGGGTCTTGGATAGCTTTTTTGGATCGTCTTTGGAGGTTGATTCTGCTTTAACTTTCTCTTTCTCTTCGATAAACGAAAGGATGTTGATTGAGGAACCAGCTGACTTTGTTGATTTTAACGAGCTTTATCAGGAGATTCAAAAAGAGGTTTTAAAGGAGGTTTATGGAAAGGACTTGCAAAGTTTTAGGATACCATCAGGCCAGGTAAGAGCTGCTGCAAGGGAGCTGGCTGCAAAAGTCGAGGAGTACAGAAAAATAAATGGTTCTTATCCAAAAGATATAAATGAATTTATCCTTTCTTTTCCAGATGCAAACCTTGCCCAAAAAATCCAAAGATACAACATTTACTATATATCCTCCTCAGACAGAAGAAGTTTTTTAGTCTATGCGCCTTATCGGGTGGGGGAGAGGGGGGTGGAGTATATTGTCTATTCAGGTCAGGACAAAAGCGAGGTGCTTGTTGCCTCTGAGCTTCAGGAAAGGGTGAGTCTTCTTAAAAAGGATGTTTTGGG
>WFWI01000082.1 GCA_015491205.1 Candidatus Microgenomates bacterium
AACAGCCAGCATCAATAAAGGCTATTAAATCGCCCCTTGCTTTTTCAATTGCAAAATTTCTGGCTTGCGGGATGTTTAAATTTTTTATGTAAAGTTTAATAAAAGAGTATTTTTTTTGAAATTTTTTAATTATATTAATTGTATTATCCCTTGACCCTCCGTCCACAATTATTATTTCCAAAGGCTTTAGGGTTTGGGGAACCAAAGACTCAAGGAGTTTTTTTATGGTTTTTTCTTCGTTTAAGATAACTGTGCAGATGGAGATTTTTAGTTTTTCCATAAGTCCAAGTAAACTTCTGCTATTTTTCTCCAGGTGTTTTTTTGGAGCCAGTTTTTTGCTTTTTCTGGGTTGTTTTTAATTTTAAAAAAAGGCGAAAGCTTCCAATAATCCTTTTTAAGCGGGTTGTGGTAAAAGAGAAGAAGTTTGCATCCATAATTTAAAGCCTCGCAAGCTGAAAGGTACCCTCCAGGGCAGCAAAATTGCGTTTTTTCAAGGTATTTTGAAGGGTTTTTTACTATACCCTTTACATCGCCGTATTTTTGAGCTTTTTTTCTCAAGTATCCATCGCCGCAAAAAACAATTTTGTATTTTCCTTTGTTTTTTTTAATCCAGTTTATAAATTGCAAAAGGCCTGTATCCTTCTCCAATCTGCCTAAAAAAACAACAAGGTTTTTTTGTTTTTTAAATTTTTGCTGTAGCATTTTTTCAACTCCGCCGTAAATTATTTTATCCGCTTTTATTCCGTAGTATTTTGGGATATATTTTCCAATGCAGATGCTTTTGTGGCTAAGGTGAGCAGAAAGTTTACGGATAAGTTTATTTTTTAAAGGAATAGGATAAACCCCTTCCCAACCATGAAAGGTTGAATAAACAGGCTTGAAAAAAAGAAAAAGCCTAAAAGGCAGATACCAGATAAATACATCGTGAATGTGGATAATATCAGCTTTTAAAAAGGTTGGAAAGTATTTTAAAAGTTTGAGCCAGATTGTAAATAGCCCTAAAAATTTGATTTTGGGGTAGGAGAAGCGAAGGATTTTTATGTCATTGATTTTATCCTCAGAAAGTAGCTTGTTGTCATATTTTTCTGTAATAACTGTTATTTTATGACCTTTTTTTGCAAGCTCTTTTGAGATAAAAAGTACATGTTTTTCAACTCCTCCAATGTAAGGGTAAAAAAGGCGGGTGAGAAAAACAATATTCATAAATGTATTTTACCCTTTTTACAGGCCAAGGTCAGTTTTTATTTTCTTCATTCCCTCAAGCACAATCTCTATGTGTTTTTCAAGGGGAACTCCTATTTCTTTAGCGCTTCTTTCAATATCCTCCCTTTTTACTCCTCCTGCAAAGCGGTTATCCTTCCATTTTTTTAGCACGCTTTTGACTGAGACGTTATCAAGATTTCTACCTTTAACAAGAGCGACTGCGACAATAAGGCCTGTTAGCTCATCCACTGCCCGCAAAACTTTTGCCATTAAAGTTTTGGGCTCTACTCCAAACTCAAAGCCATGAGAGGCAACCGCATTTACAAGGTCCTCAGGTGCACCCTGTTCTTTTAGCCACTCCACAATCACTTGCGGGTGCTTGTCAGGATACTTTTCCCAATCAGCATCGTGAATAAGCCCAGCTATTGCCCATTTTTCCCGTTCTTTTTTATCTTTAACATTGAAGTAATCCGCGTATGCAAGCATTGCAGACTCAACCGCAAGACAGTGTTTTATGAGGTTTTTGTTTTGAATCATTTCTTGGAGTTTTTCGTAGGCTTGTTGTCGGGTGAGCATAGGGTATAATTATAATATATGGCTAAGAAAAAATATAGAAAAAAGGTGCTTGAGTTTATAGCGGTATTTCAGGAGGAGAAAGAAGGAGGATATTCTGTTTGGGTTCCTGAGCTTCCAGGCTGTGCTTCCCAAGGTGAAACTTTTGAGGAGGCTTTGGAAAATATAAAAGAGGCAATAGAGTTGTATTTAGAAGATACAAAGAAAAAAGAGACCACGCCTGAATATAGAAAACAATTTGTAGTCCCTATTTCTATTTATGCCTAAGCTTCCTTTAGTCTCAGCGCGTATTTTAATTAAATTTTTAAAGACAAAAGGATTTGTTGTAATCTCTCAAAGAGGAAGTCATATCAAACTTGAGAACAATTTAGGTCAGGTAGTTATAGTTCCAAACAGAAAACAAATTAAAAAAGGAACTTTGAAAAAGGGAATTTTAAACCCTATTGGCATATCAACAGAAGAGTTGATTAAATTTCTTAAAAAAGGCAAAAAGTGAAGGGCAAGCTTTTACTTGAAAAACAAGATTTCAGTCGGCCGTTTGTTGGAATAAACGCGTTAATTTTCAAAAGGGATGGAAAAGGGAAGGAATATGTTCTTCTTGGAAAAAGAAAAAATGTCTTTGGAGCTGGACATTGGCATACTCCAGGAGGACACCTTAAAATTGATGAGACTTTTGAGGAAGGGCTTAAGAGAGAGGTTTTTGAGGAGACGGGGTTGAGGGTGAAAAAAGGAAGACTTTTATGGGTAGAAGAGAATTTTTTGAATACTCATCATGTTGTTTTATATTTTGAAGCGATCCTTGATCCTCCAGACCAAACGCCAAAAAATTTAGAGCCAGAAAAGTGTTATGGTTGGAGGTGGTTTTCTTTGGACAACCTTCCTTCTCCTTTGTTAACTCTCCAGGATTTTTTCAAACAATATAAAAACAAAACCCGCATAGAAAATTTTGGAAAGGCTTCTCGCGACTTTATTGGAGTGGGAGTGGCAGCTGTGATAATGGATGAAGAGGGCAGGGTTTTAATGCAAAAGCGAGGAGGGAAAGCTTCAAACGAGGTTGGCAAATGGAAGTTTCCTGGTGGGAGAATAGAGTACAGGGAAAAAGCAGAGGATGCATTAAAGCGCGAGATGAAGGAGGAGTTGGGGGTTGAGGTTGAGATTGAAAAGTTTTTATTTAATCTTGAAAATTATATTCCTGAGGAGGGCGAGTACTGGTTTGTACCAGTTTATTTATGCAGGATAAAAAAAGGAAGAGTAAGAAATATGGAGCCTGAAAAATGTGAGGAAATTGCTTGGTTTGATATTGAGAGTCTCCCTGAAAATGTAGCGCATGGAACAAGAGAAATTGTTGCACATGTAAAGCGATTGCTCAAGAAAGATTCGAAATTCTAAATCCGAATTTCTAAACAATGATCAAAATCCACCCTGTACCAGAACAAAGTACGGTACAGGGTAGTCCCTAACCGTGCTTATTTTGGTTCGGGACAAATGTTCAAATGACCAAAACTTTTTTTGTTTTGAATTTTGGTCATTTGGTAATTTGAATTTGCCGCGCCCGCAACGCCTACGGCTTGCGATGGCGGGCGGGTTTCGGATTTCGATATTCGAATTTCGAATTTGGTATAATATATTCTCTGGGGATGCTGGGGCTCGACGCAGCGTTAAGCTCTTTTAAAAACTGCAGGGTCGGAGCCATCCGTTAAATGGCAAAACAAGTGCCAACGAAGAGGCATATCCAACTCCTTATGCTGGGGCCTATGCCTATGTTCAGCCCATATATGCATAAGGAGCACTCCCTAAGGGTTTTCTCCGGTTAAACCCTTAGGGGGAAACCCAACCGGAGTGCAGCCCTTAGCCTTGAGGGCGGGCTTAGGGTCAAGAGAAACTAGCCCTCCGGCCTGGGATAGGTTTGGTTGTTTTTCCTTTCCCAGGTAAAAGATAAAAACAACCTATGCCCTGCTAAAGGTTTTTAAAAGAGCCGCTGCGGACGCGGGTTCAACTCCCGCCATCTCCACACAGTGCGGCGGTAGTTCAGGGGTAGAACGTCTCCCTTCCAAGGAGAAGGTCGCCGGTTCGAATCCGGTCCGCCGCTCTAAGTTGAAAAAGCGGGGAGGCGCCGGTTCGCCCCGAACCAGAGCGGAGCGCGGTTCGGGGTAAACCCAGCACCAGATCAAAGCACGGTACTGGGTGAAAATCCGGTCCGTCGCTCAAGTAAAATTGCGCTTGAAATTTGGGGTTTTGGGTGTATAATTTAATTCACTTTTCAAAAAGCCTCTTTGGTGAGGGTTAATTTTTTGGTTTAAAAAGCAAACAAATGATTACTAATCCACCCTCAATGCTAAAAACAGGATCTCTTAAAGAAGAACTCTTTCTTGGAAGGAAGGATAAAGAGTTAGAAGAGTTGGATCTTATTGGTATTCAAAAGGAGTCTTGGAATAAGTTTTTAAACGAGGAGCTCGAAAGTATTTTAAGAGAGTTCTTTCCAATTGAGGATTACACAGGAGAAAGATTTGTTTTATATTTCGAATCCCTAAGATTTGGAGAGGAAAGGCATCCTTTGGAGGTTTGCGTGAGAAAAAAACTTACTTACGAATTCCCCGTGTATGCGACTTTGACTCTTCTTAACAAAAAGACCGGAAAGAAGAAAACCCAGGAGGTTTACCTTTGTGCTCTTCCTAAAATGACCTCTAGAGGAACTTTTATAATAAATGGAGTTGAGAGGGCAGTTATCAACCAGATAGTTAGATCTCCTGGTGTTTACTTCACAGCTGAAATTGACAGGAATACAGGAGCTACAATCTACAATGCAGAAATAAGGCCTTATATTGGAGCCTGGATTGATATTACTTTAGGCAAAAGAGGGCTTATTGAAATGAAAATAAACAAAAGGAGAAAGTTTTTAGCAACTGCTTTTATCAAGCTTTTTGATGGAGAGGATAACAGGACTATAATCTCACATTATTTTTCAGATTTAGATAAAGAGCTTATTGATAGGTTTATACTTCCTACTTTAAAAAGGGATAGGGTAAGAGGTAAAGATGATGCTTATTTGGAAGTTTTTAAAAAAGTAAGGCCAGGTGAACCTTTGGTTTTGGACAATGCTTATGAGATTGTAGATAATATGTTCTTTAATCCACGGCGTTATTCTTTAGCAAAAGTTGGAAGGTATAAGATAAACAAAAAGCTAGGGCTTAAAGGAAAAATACCAGAGGACCAGCTAACTCTTACAAAAACAGATATAGTTGAGACCATAAAATATCTTGTTAATTTAACAAGAGGTAAAGGGGAGTTTGATGATATAGATCATTTAGGAAATAGAAGATTAAGGAGGGTCGGAGAGTTGGTTGGAATGTATGGGATAAGGGTTGGAATGTTAAGGGCCGAAAGAGAAATAAAGGAAAGGATGAGCCTTATTTCCAATGAAGATAAAGCTACTCCAAGCCTTGTGGTTAATCCAAAATCCCTTGTTCTTGCTATAAACTCTTTTTTCCGAAGCAGTCAGCTTTCTACAATGGTTGACCAGACAAACCCTCTATCTGAACTTGATAATTTAAGAAGGGTAACCGTTGGTGGGCCTGGAGGCATTCAAAAAGAGAGGGCTTCTTTTTCTATCCGTGATATTTCTTCTTCTCAATACGGGAGGATTTGTCCTATCCGTTCTCCTGAAGGTCCTAATATTGGTGTTGTGACCTATCTTGCTTTGTATGCCAGGGTTAATGAATATGGCTTTTTGGAAGCCCCTTATAAGAAAATAGTTAAGGAAAAGAAGGGAGGAAGGGTTGTAGCGAAAGTGACTGATGAAATAGTTTATTTGCAGCCTGACGATGAGGAAGAATTCTTTATAGCCGCAGGTGATACTCCAGTTGATGAAAGCGGTTATATTCAAAAAGAGTTTGTGGTGGCAAGGCACAAAGGAGAGGTGGTTGAAGTGCCGGTTGAGAAGGTTGATTTTATAGACCTTTCTCCGCGTCAGCTTGTGGGGGCTTCTGCTTCTTTGATTCCATTTTTGCAGAATAATGAGGCCAGCCGTGCCCTTATGGGTACTCACATGCAGTGTCAAGCAGTGCCGCTTGTCAAACCAAGGGCGCCTTATGTAGGCACTGGTATGGAGGGAAAGATTGCTGAAGCTACAGGAAGGGTTGTTAAAGCTCCTGAGGATGGTGTAGTTGAGTATGTTGATGGTAGAAAGGTTGTTTTGAAAGGAAAAAGCGGCAAATTATATCACTTTGAACTTGAAAGATTTAAGAGAACAAACAAGGATGTAATCTTTGATCAAAGGCCAGTAGTTGACCCTGGGCAGAAGGTTAAAAAAGGCGAAGTCTTGATTGATGGGCCAGCTACAGAGAATGGCAAGATAGCTTTAGGGCAAAATTTGGTTGTTGCGTATACTTCTTTGTATGGATTAGGTTATGAAGATGGGTTTGTTATATCAGAAAGGCTTGTTAAGGAAGATCTGTTTACTTCAATATCTTCTGAAGAATTTGTAGCTGATGTAGTAAATACAAAGCTTGGGCCTGAAGAGCTTACACGAGATATTCCTCATGTGAGGGAGGAGGCTTTGAGAAATTTGGACAAGAATGGCTTGGTACTTGTTGGGAGCGAAGTTAATGAGGGTGATATCTTGGTGGGTAAGGTGGCCCCAAAAGGTGAGAAGGAGTTAACTGCAGAGGAAAGGTTGTTGAGGGCTATTTTTGGAGAAAAGGCAAGAGATGTAAAGGATACTTCATTGAGAGTTCCTTATGGTAAAAGAGGGACTGTTATCAATGTTGAGGTAATAGATTCAAGGAAGGACCCTAATGAGCTTGAACCGAATGTAATAAAAAGGGTTATTATTCATACTGCTCAACTTAGAAAAGTTGCAGTTGGTGACAAGCTGGCAGGTAGGTATGGAAACAAAGGCGTTATTGCAAAGATATTGCCTGAATATGACATGCCCTACCTTGAGGATGGCACACCAGTTGATGTAATTCTTTCTCCTCTGTCTATCCTTGCTCGTATGAATTTAGGACAGATTTTTGAGGCTTTGATGGGAGTAATAGCACAGTATAAAGGTAAAAGACTTTCTATTCCAGTTTTTGAAAGGATAAAAGAGGAATTCATTAAAGAGCAGCTTCAAAAGGCAGGCTGGCCAGTTGATGGAAGAGTGGTACTTTATGATGGAAGGACAGGTAAGCCTTATGAAAAACGTGTTTTGGTAGGAGTGGGTTATATAATGAAGCTTATCCATATGGTTGAGGACAAGTTCCATGCGCGCTCTGTAGGGCCATACTCCTTGGTTACCCAACAGCCTTTGGCAGGTAAGTCTCAGATGGGAGGTCAAAGATTTGGTGAAATGGAGGTTTGGGCTCTGGAGGCTCATAGAGTACCATATACTCTACAGGAGATGTTGACGATAAAGAGCGATGATGTAAGAGGAAGAATGAAGGCCTTTGAGGCAATAATTAAGGGAATGGACATACCGCAGTCAAGCGTTCCAGAATCATTTAAAGTTCTTATAAAAGAGTTGAACGCATTAGGGTTAGCAATTGACCCAATAGAGTAACTATGTCAGACTTTAAATTGATGGACTTTTCAGGGCTTAAAATTTCACTTGCCTCACCAGAGAAGATTTTAGATTGGTCTCATGGGGAAGTGACAAAGCCTGAGACGATAAATTATAGAACCTACAGGCCCGAAAAGGATGGTCTTTTTGATGAGAGGATTTTTGGTCCAACACGGGACTACGAATGTTATTGTGGAAAATACAAGAGGGTGAAGTACAAAGGTATTATTTGTGATCGCTGTGGGGTGGAGGTAACAACTTCAGCTGTAAGGCGTGAAAGGATGGGCCATATTAAACTTGCTGCTCCTGTAGCCCATATTTGGTATTTTAAAGGCACAGCTTCTCCTTTAAGTTTGATATTGGATATTTCTTCTCAAGCTTTGGAAAGAGTTATATATTTTGCATTGTATCTTGTGGTTGAGGTAGATGATGAAAAGAAGAAGAAGGTTGTTGAAGAGTTAAGAAAGCTTAAGGAAGATGAGGTAAAACAGATAGAAGATGAGCACAAGAAGCTTAAAGCAGAATATGAGAAAAAATTAGAGGAAGAAAAGAAAAGACTTGAAAAAAAGATAAAAAACAAGGATCAGCTTGTTATTGCTGTAAGAGAGGTTGAGTATGAGCTTAGAAAAAAGCTTAAGATAGCCTCCGAAGAATATGTGGGTCGAAAATCCGAAAGGATTGCTTTTTTTGATAACTTAATAAAAACTGTAAAATCTTTAAAGAGGCTTTCTACTTTAGAGGAAGAGCACTATCTTTATCTTAAGGAAAAAGGACTTACTGATTTTGCAAAGGTAGGGATGGGAGCAGAGGTTATCCATGATGTTTTAAGCTCTTTGAATTTGCGCGAGCTTTATTCTGAAATTTTGAGGACTCATGCAAAAGCAAAGGGAGAAAAACGGGCAAAAATTGCCAAAAGGCTAAGAATAATAGAGGCTTTGATAAAGGCAAACATCAGGCCAGAATGGATGGTTTTAACAGTTTTGCCTGTGCTTCCTCCTGATTTGCGACCAGTTGTTCAGCTTCCTGGTGGGAAATTTGCTACTTCTGATCTTAATGATTTCTACAGAAGGGTTATTAATAGAAATAATAGGTTAAAACAGCTCATTGAACTTGGAGCACCGGAGATAATTTTAAGAAACGAAAAGCGGATGCTTCAGGAGGCTGTTGATCAGCTTATTGATTTAACAAAGGCTCGTGGTAGACAGACAAGAGCTACTGCGGGAACTAAAGTGTTGAAATCTTTGTCCGATAACTTACGAGGTAAGAAAGGAAGGTTTAGGCAAAATCTTTTAGGTAAAAGGGTAGATTATTCAGGTCGTTCTACAATTATAGTTGGGCCTGAGCTTAAACTCGATCAATGTGGTATTCCAAAGGAGATGGCGTTAGAGCTTTTTAAACCTTACCTTATCCACGAGGTTATTGTCAGGGGATTGGCTGTTAATATAAAAAGCGCTAAAGCCTATATTGAAGAAAGACATCCTGAAGTTTATGATATTTTGGAGGAGATAGTAAAGGATAGGCCAGTACTTTTAAATCGTGCTCCTACTCTTCATAAACTTTCTATTTTAGCATTCTATCCAGTTTTGACTGATCATTTTGCGATAGAACTTCATCCTGCAGTTTGTGCAGGGTACAATGCTGATTTTGATGGTGATGCAATGGGTGTTTTTGTTCCACTCTCTAAACAAGCAGTTGAAGAAGTAAGATCAAGAATGTTTGCTTATCAAAATCTTTTAAAGCCCGCTGATGGTTCTCCTATTGTTGTACCAAACAAAGAGATGGCTCTTGGTTGTTATTATCTTACAAGCTTTGACAAAAGACTTGATACAAAAAAAGAAGAAGAATTACCAATATTTTTTAGCGAAGATGAAGCGCTAACTGCTTACGAGCTTGGAAAAGTGAAGTTAAGAGAGCCGGTAGTTCTTGAGACTGAGAAGGGTAGAATGAAAACTTCTGTGGGTAGAATAATTTTCAACCAGTCTCTTCCAGAAGAGCTAAGGTTTGTTAATCGCGAGGTAAAGGCTTCAGATTTGAAGGATATAGTAGTTAAAGCAATGAAAATTTTGAAAGATGAAAATAGAGTAGGAGAACTTATAGATCGTCTTAAAGATGTTGGTTTTTGGGGGGCTACTCAAGCAGGGGGCTTATCTGTTTCTGTATTTGATTGTGTTATAGTGCCCGAAAAAGAAAAGATTGTAAAGGAGACGGAAGAAAAAGAAAGTGAAATTAGGGAGAAATATTATCAAGGTCTTTTGACAAAGGAGGAGAAGCAGAGATATTCGAACAATCTTTGGATAGACGCTACAGAAAAGTTGGCAGATCTTACTTGGGATGCTTTAGAGGAGGAGAATCCTGTGAAGATGATTATAAAATCCGGTGGAGCACGTGCGTCAAGAGAGCAGTTAAAGCAGCTTTCGGCAATTAAAGGGCTAGTGGTTGATCCTTTGGGTAAGATTATTGAGGTTCCCACCAAGTCCAACTACAGGGAGGGCTTGAATATGATTGAGTATGTGATTTCAGCTAGAGGTGCAAGGAAGGGATTAACAGATTCAGCTTTAAAAACTGCTGATGCAGGATACTTAACGCGGAGATTGGTAGATGTGGCACATGATGTGATCGTAAGGGAGGAGGATTGTGGGGTTGAGGAAGGACTGGCGGTTGAAGCAGAAGGAGAGAGAGCTGATAAATTTTTTGATAGGATAAGAGGAAGGTATTTAGCAAAGCCTGTGTATTTGCAGGGAAGAAAGGTGCTTTTGGATAAAAATACTCTTTTGATGGAAGAGGAAATAGAGCTATTGAAAGAGCACAAGATAAAAAAAGTGGTGGTTAGGAGTCCACTTTACTGTGGATCTCCTTATGGAGTGTGCCAGAAGTGCTTTGGTATAGACCTTTCCAATAACAAACCCGTGGAGATTGGCACACCAGTTGGGGTGATTGCTGCCCAGTCCATAGGAGAGCCAGGCACTCAGCTTACGATGAGAGTGAGACACTTTGGAGGAATTGTTATTTCTGATGTAACTCAAGGTCTGCCACGAGTCGAGGAGCTTTTTGAGGTAAGAACTCCAAAAGTTATGTCTCCAATTGCTGAGATAGATGGGAAGGTTGTGATTGAAGAGGACAAAGAAGCTGATATTTATAGGGTTAAGATTGTTAGCACTTCTGCTGGGTCAGAGGATAAGGCTCAGGAGGTTATAATACCAAAGACTCAAAAGCTTAAAGTAAAAGATGGTCAACTTGTTACAGCTGGTACTTCCCTTTCTGAAGGATATCTTAGAGTACAGGATATTTTGAGCGTTAAGGGTTTGAGGCCAGCCCAACTTTACCTTTTAAATGAAATTCAGAAAGTGTATGAATCTCAAGGAATAGCGATTCATGATAAATACTTTGAGGTAATAATTCGCAAGATGAGTGATAAGATAATTATTGAAGATGAGGGTGATACAAGCTTTATCAAAGGTGAGGTTGTTTCAAGAGTGAGGTTTGAGGAGGAGAACAAGAAGGTTTTAGCCCAGGGTGGAAAGCCAGCCTCAGGTAAAGTTTCCATTCTTGGAATTACAAGAGCGGCAATATTTACAGACTCTTGGTTGTCAGCCGCCTCTTTCCAAGAGACAACCAATGTATTATCTGATGCGGCTTTAAAGGGCAAGATAGATTACTTGCTGGGGCTAAAGGAAAATGTTATAATAGGAAGGCTTATTCCAGTTACTAAAGAGCTTATTGACAAGTATTATAAAAAGTTTTTAGAAAAATATGCCTACTATAAACCAGTTAGTGAAACACGGCAGGAAAAGAAGGGAGAAAAAAACGAGGTCAGCAGCGCTTAAGTATAAATTTAACGGAATAAAGAGGAAATATGTTATTGTAAACTCGCCGTTTAAGCGAGGAGTTTGTACTGTGGTAAGAACTATGACTCCGAAAAAGCCGAATTCTGCTTTGCGAAAAGTTGCAAGAGTTAAGCTTTCCAATAATATTGAAGTAACTGCCTATATTCCAGGAATAGGACACAATCTAGCTGAGCACTCAGTTGTTTTAGTGCGCGGTGGAAGGGTAAAGGACTTGCCAGGTGTTAAATATCACATTGTCCGCGGCGTTTACGATGCTGCTGGAGTTGAAGGCAGGCGCACTTCCCGCTCCAAATACGGCACAAAAATGCCTGAGGATTTGAAAAAGAAGAAGTAAGTTTAATTTTTTGCTATGCCCAGACGTCCATACAAAAAAAGACAAATAGATCCTGATCCAGTTTATGGCAGCGTTAAGGTTGCTAAGTTTATAAACTATGTAATGCGCGATGGAAAAAAAAGTGTGGCGCAAA
This sequence comes from Candidatus Microgenomates bacterium, assembly GCA_015491205.1. GTDB lineage: Bacteria > Patescibacteriota > Microgenomatia > UBA1406 > GWC2-37-13 > S141-128. Next base: position 11,628 of record WFWI01000082.1, read on the forward strand.
AGATTGTGTATAAGACTTTTGAAAACATAAAGGAAAAGAGGCTTGATCCTTTGGAGATTTTGGATAAAGCGATAGAAAATGTGGCTCCTAATATGGAGGTAAGGCCTAGAAGACTTGGTGGAGCATCCTACCTCGTGCCAATCGAGGTAAGGCCTGAAAGAAAGCTTTTCTTGGCTTTAAATTGGATAATAAAAGCTGCCAAAGCAAGATCATCAAAGCAATACAAAACTTTTATTGAAAAGCTTACAGCAGAGCTTCTTGATGCTGCGCAAGGCCAGGGAGGTGCGGTTGAAAAAAGGGCAGAGGTTGAAAGATTGGCTGAAGCAAACAAAGCTTTTGCCCACCTTCGTTGGTAGTTTAGTATAATCTAACTCTTATGGCAAAAAACACAGTTGTGACAAAAAATAGGATTATTGACCTTGACAAGATAAGGAATATTGGAATTATTGCCCATATTGATGCTGGAAAAACGACCACAACAGAGAGAATTCTCTTTTACACTGGAAAGACATACAAGATTGGTGATATTGACGAAGGAACAACTCAAATGGACTGGATGGATCAAGAAAGGGAGCGTGGGATCACTATAGTTTCTGCTGCAACCACTACTTTTTGGAGAGGAGTAAGGATAAATATTATTGATACTCCAGGCCATGTTGATTTTACTGCAGAGGTTGAACGTTCTTTGCGAGTCTTGGATGGTGGAGTGGTTATTTTTGATGCAGAGGAGGGGGTTCAAAGCCAATCAGAAACAGTTTGGAGGCAAGCTGATAAGTATAAAGTACCTCGAATCTGCTTTATAAACAAAATGGATAAGCTTGGAGCTGATTTTGAAGCAACTGTCAAGGAGATAGAGGAAAGGCTTGGTGCAACGCCAGC
>WFWI01000083.1 GCA_015491205.1 Candidatus Microgenomates bacterium
AAACTATTCTTTGCCAAACCCCAGTTTATTCCTTCCCTTCCCAGACTTCAGCTTGTTTTTGTAAACAAAAGATTTGTTAAAACGCCATTTATTATCAGAAAAACACTTAGAGAAGCTTATGGAACCTTGCTTCCGCCCTCTTTAGAGCCCTACTTTATCCTTTTCCTTGATCTCCCTCCTTATTTTTTTGATGTTAATGTCCACCCAAAAAAGGAGGAAATAAATATCCTTAACCCAACGCCAATTTTAAAAACTCTTAAAGAGGTTGTGCAAGAAACCTTTCAAAAACAGGGCGCAGCCTTTTCTCCCAAAGCCCAGGAAAAAAAGAAGGAGTATATCTTTACCCTAAAGGAAGCACCTGAAGATTACAAAGCAACTCAAAGAACTGATGAACTACAACCTGTTGAAAAATTAACTTTTCTCCAGCCTGAAGACACTCCATATAAAAAGCCAAAAGACTTTCTCCAGGCAATGAATTTGTTTTTAATCTTCGAAAAGGATAACTCTCTTGTTATCGCTGACCAACACGCAGCTCATGAAAGGGTGCTTTATGAAAAATTTATGGCTGCATTTAAAGACTCTTCAAAAACCATCTCACAACCCCTTCTTTTGCCTGAGGTTTTAGAACCCAACCTTTCCCTTTATCAGCTTATAAAGGAAAATTTGGATATTCTTGAAAAACTAGGTTTTAAACTTGAGCCTTTTGGCCAGAATCTTTTTAAAATTACGCATGTGCCCTTCATTATCCTGGAAAAAAATCTTGATTCTAAAAAAATTCTAGCCGAAGTTTTAAACGACCTATACCTAGGTAAAAGGAAGATTCCCGCTTCGTTTGAAAAAGCAGTAGCAACTTTGGCCTGCAGATCAGCTGTAAAGGCAGGAGATGAGCTTTCAAAGGAAGAAGTCCAAAAAATTATTGACCTTCTTACAAACTCTAAAACTCCCTACACCTGCCCCCACGGCAGACCAACGCACATTATAATTACCAGGAGAGAGCTAGAAAAGTTGTTTAGGAGAAAGTGAGGAGAGTATTCAATATCTAGTATTTCGTATATCGTATTTAGGGATTGTTTTAAAAACCTCGGAGGTTGATTAAAAACCTCCGAGGTTAATACCTCAGTTTCAAAAAACGATTAACGATTGAGGATTGAAGGTTAACTAAATAAAAAAATTCCAAATTACAAATTCCAAGTGTCCAAACTCGCCTGCCTAAGCTACCGCTAGGCTAGCGGGCAGGCAAATTCCAATAATCAATGACCAAAATTCCAAACAAAATTAGTTTGGAAATTGGAATTTGGTAATTGTTTGGTCATTGGTGCTTGGTTATTGGAATTTTAATTATTTGTCAAGCTTCGTCCAGTGTTGCCCAACTTCTTGCTACTCGCTACTTGAATATCGATCATTGAAAATTTTTGTAGCTTTTCGCTTTTCACTTTTTGCTTTGCGCTTTTATCACATCCCTTTATCCTCCATAATCTTCCTCTTTATCACCTCCCTTGGTTTTGAGCCTTCGGCTGGACCTACATAACCAGCCTTTTCAAGCTGATCCAAGATTCTAGCAGCCCTGGCATACCCTATAGAGAGTCTTCTTTGCAAAAGCGAGGCTGAGGCTTTATCATACTGCATAATAATTTCTACTGCCTTGTCAAACAAAACATCTTTTCCTTCCACATCAATGCTTGTTCCTCGCCTGCCAGTTGAAATATAATCTGTAGACTGTACAATTTCCTCTTCATAGTGAGTGCCAGCTTCAGGAACCTGCATTTTTAAAAAGTTAATCAACTTTTTCACCTCAGGCGTGGTAACAAAAGGCCCTTGAATTCTTATAGGCTTGGCCCTGTCAGGAGGTAAGAAAAGCATATCTCCCTTACCTAAAAGCTTTTCAGCTCCTGGCATATCGATAATTACCCGAGAGTCAATCATAGAGGAAACATTAAAAGCTATTCTTGTGGGAATATTTGCTTTCATAAGACCGGTTATCACATCAACCGAAGGTCTTTGGGTAGCTAAAACTAAGTGTATCCCTGTAGCCCTTGCCATTTGAGCTAAACGAGTAATAAGCTCTTCAACATCAGCAGGAGCAAAAAGCATAAGATCAGCCAATTCATCAATTACAAATACAATCTTTGGCTTTTTCTCTACTTCCTCAAGCCTGTTATAATCATCCAAATTCCTTACACCATGTCTTGAAAACAGCTTATATCTGGCTTCCATCTCCTTTACTGTCCAGCGAAGAGCAGAAACAGTCCTTTCCGGTTCAACCACAACTTCTGTCAAAAGATGTGGGACCCCATTGTAAAGCGTAAGCTCAACCCGTTTTGGGTCAACTAAAATAAGACGCACTTCATCCGGCCTTGTTCTAAAAAGCAATGTTGATATCCAAGCATTCAAAAGCACTGACTTTCCAGAACCTGTAGCTCCAGCAATTAAAACATGAGGCATGCGAGAAATCGAATAAACTTGTGGCCTTCCTGAAACATCAAGCCCTAGAGGCACAAGCAATGGATCAGGATTATCCTTCATCAAAGGAGAGATAAGCATTTCCTTTAAAGTTACAATCTGAGGTCTACGATTGGGAATCTCAATGCCGACATAAGAAGTGCCTGGTATTGGAGCCTCAATTCTTATCTGACCTGTAGGGGCAGCCAGAGCCAAAGCCAAATCATTGGCAAGAGAGGTTACTTTAGATAGCTTTGTTCCACGCGTTATTTTTATTGCATATTGGGTCACAGAGGGTCCTTTGTTTACATCAACAACTTTTGCTCTTATTCCAAAGCTATCCAATGTTTGCTCTATAATATCAGCATTTTTGTTTACATCCCCCCTATCGGCTTCTTTCTGATCTAGATCCTCAAGCAAACTTATAGGCGGATAATTCCAAACGCTTTTATCAGACGTATAAATGGGTTTGATTGAGGGCGAGAGGGATTTATTGGCTTCCTTCTTTTCCTCTCTTACCTCAGGTTTTGGCTCTTCATAAACCTTAGGCTTCTCTACAAACTCTAGATCTTTTTCTTTTGGTTTATCTTTTAATTCTTTTGTGCCTTCTTTTATTAATTTAACTGTTTTCCTCCATACTCCTTTTACAAACTTTAAAAATTTTACTGTGTAAATCAAAACTTCTTCCAAAGTTATTCCAAAAAAAAGACTTAAGCCTATAAAAAAGAAAGCTAAAAGAACTATTGTGGCGCCCAGGGATGAAAAATTAACTGCTAAATTCTCAAAAATAAAATTTCCTACGCTTCCAGCTCGCAAAAGTGGCAAGAGCGAGGAAAAAATTAATACAAGGCCCAAAGTATAGCTTAACTTTACAATCTTGAGTTTTTTTGAGCTTAAAAGGTGAGCAGAAAAAAGCAAAAGTAACAAGGGTACAAAAAAGCTTAAAGCTCCAAAATAGAAAAATAACAACTCATTTATTTTTTGCAAAGCTCTACCTTCCTCAACTATGCCAATCCGGGTTAAAAAAGAAAGCCCTGTAAGAGCAGCTCCCAAAAGAAAAAAAAGAGCAAATAGATTCCGAGTAGTCTTTCGATTTATTTTTATTTTAAAAGAAAAAAACTTTAGCTTTATAAATTCTTTTCTTCGAGCCATATTAAATACTAACGCAAAGAGGCTTAAAAATCAATAAATCACATCATTCTAAAAGGCCTCTTTTGAACCCGTGGGGGCGTAAGCAATCTCAAGCTTATTCTTCCCATATTGTCTATCTGAACCACCTTCACCTTGACCTTCTGCCCTACTTTAACTACCTTTGAAGGATCTTTAACAACCCCCCTACCCATATTGGACACGTGAATCAAGCCTTCTCTTCCTGGAAAAAGCTCAACTATGGCTCCAAAAGGAAGAAGTCTTTTGACCTCGCCTTCAAAGACTTCGCCCAAAGATATCTCCCTAACTATATTTTGAATATACTCTGCAGCCTTCTTCACTCCCTCTTTATCAGGCCCGCTGATTACAACTTCTCCATCATCATTTACCACAATCTCTGTGCCTGTTTTTGCCATCAAAGCCCTTATATTTTTCCCACCTGGACCTATAATATCTCCAATCTTCTCCTGAGGAGGCGTTATTACAACCACCTTTGGAGCAAAGCGCGAAATCTCCTGTCTTGGCCTGTCAATCACCTCGCGCATCTTTTCAAGAATAAAAAGCCTAGCTTTTTTAGCCTTTTCTAGAGACTCCTGAATCATTTTGCGGGTCAACCCCTTGTTTTTTACATCAAGCTGGATGGCTGTAATGCCCTTTTCACTTCCAGCAATTTTAAAGTCCATCTCGCCGGCAAAATCTTCCAAGCCTAAAATATCAGTGACAATTTTGTACTCCTCATCGCTCTTGCTGAAGAGACCCAAAGCAATTCCAGCTACCATTGACTTTATAGGCACCCCAGCATCCATAAGGGCTAGAGTAGATCCACAAACCGAGGCCATGGAAGTTGATCCATTAGAAGATAACACTTCGGAAACCACTCTTATTGCATAAGGAAATTCTTTCTCAGAAGGCAACACTGGAATTAAGGCTTTTTCTGCCAAAGCACCGTGCCCTACCTCACGCCGCGAGGGGAATCCAAACCTTCCAATCTCCCCTACAGAGTAAGGAGGCATGTAATAGTGGTGCATATAGCGCTTTACCTCCTGCCCCTCAGGACCTTCTATCAACTGTTCCAGATGAGGGGATCCCAGAGTTACGATTGACAATACCTGAGTGTTGCCGCGCTGAAAAAGGGCCGAACCATGAGTACGAGGAAGAAGGGAAACTTCCACTTTAAGCTCCCTTATCTCATCAAATCCTCTGCCATCAACCCTCTTATCTTTTTCCAAGACACTCTCTCTCACAAACTCTTTTTCAAGATCCTTTATTGCTTTTATAACTGGAGCCTTTTCCTCTTCTCCTCCGGAAAACCTTTCTACTAATTCTTCAAACTTGTTAGTATAATCCTCTGATTTCTCTACCCTTAACTTTACTAACTCCTCGATCTCCTTTCTTGCCTCTTTGCGAATCTTATCCTTTAAAGGATTTTCCTCTGCTTTTACTTCCTCCTTTTTTACCTTAAAATTAGAAGCAAAACTCTCAATAAGCTCAATTATCTTCTTATTCTCCTGCTTTGCCCTTTCTATTGCTTCATCAACTAAATCCTCTGGAAGCTCTTCAGCCAAAGCCTCAATCATCACAACTTTTTCTCTGGTAGAGGAAACAACTAAATCAAGTACAGAAAACTCCTGTTCTTCCTCGGTGGGGTTTAAGACAAAACTCCCCTCTCCTTCTCCCTTTACATACCCAACGCGAGAACAGGCTATTGGCCCCTCCCAAGGCACAGGGGATAAGTGAAGCGCTGCTGAAGCTGCAATAACTGCCAAAGTGTCAGGCGAGTTTATCCCATCAACTGAAAGAAGGGTTATAACAACTTGAACTTCTTTCCTCCAATTTTTGGGGAAAAGTGGTCTTATGGACCTGTCAACCAGCCTTGCTTTTAAAATAACCTCATCGCTTGGCCTACCCTCCCTTTTAACCCAAGGAGAACCCTTTATCCTTCCTCCAGCATAAAGCTTTTCAATATACTCAACCTGAAGGGGTACAAAATCAATATCTGGTCTTTCTTGTCCAACAACCACTGTAGCTAAAACACAAGTGTCTCCAAGCCTTGCAAACACAGCTGCATCTGCTGATGGAGCAAGTTTTCCTGCCTGAAGTGATAATTTTTGACCTCCTATTTCAATACTTTCTTCCTTTAACATACGAATTATTTCCTAAGCCCCAATTTAGCGATAAGCACCTTGTAGCGCTCTTCATCAAGCTGTTTAAGGTAGGTTAACAGCCTTCTTCGCTTTGAAATAACTTTCAAAAGACCTCGGCGCGAATGATTGTCTTTTTTATTTACTTCAAGGTGTTTCACAAGTTTCTCAATTTTTTTTGTCAAAAGCGCAATCTGAACCTCTGGAGAACCAGTGTCTCCCTTGTGCCTGGCAAACATTTCAATAATCTTTTGCTTGTCATCAGGAAGCTTTACTGGCTTTATCTCGCTTTTTTTGTTTTTTGTAGCCTTTTCCTGAGCTTTCTCCTTTGTTTCTTTTTTCTTCCTAGGCATAAGGAGAAAATTATAACGCAAGAGGGACAAGAATGCAAATTAAAAAACTCTAGCCTTTTCTTCCTTTAAAATATGCCGCTACCAAAAGCAAGGAAACTATTGAAATACTGGTAGCAAAAACTTCTATGGGAGTTTGCTTGTAATAAATTACAATTTCCTTAGTGCCTTTGGTTAAGGACACTATTGGCCTGCCAAAACGGTCAAACCTCACAGGAGCCACCTCCTTTCCATCTATTCTTATCCTCCAGTAAGGAAAATACAAAAGCCCAAGTTTTATTGCAGTTTCTTTCTTTACCTCAATCCTTGCTCTTTTCACAAACGGTCCAACTTTTTCTTCAATAACCTTAAGGCTTTCCCCTTCAACCAACCTTGGTTCAAACTCAACCTCTCCCTTCTTTACCTTTTTCCAAATCTCATAATCGGAATAAACCGTAAAGTACTCTGGAATTTTAAAAACCATCTTCTCTTTTACGGCTTTTTCTGACAGGTATTTTTGGAAAAATTCTTCTTTTGGCTGCAAGGGCTTGAAAAAATATTTTTTGTTAACAAAAAAC
>WFWI01000084.1 GCA_015491205.1 Candidatus Microgenomates bacterium
AGCTACATATTTATGGTCCTGCAGCCTCTTTAGGCGAAAAAGGTAAGGTACAGCACAAGGGTTTGGGGAGAGCTCTTCTTGAAAAAGCTGAAAATATTGCAAAACATTATGGTGCCAAAAGAATTGCTATCATTTCAGGGGTGGGCGTTAGGAATTATTATAGAAAGCTGGGGTATAGACTTGAGGAGGAAGGGGAATATATGGTAAAGGTTTTATAGTAAACTTGTCGAGATTTTAGAAAGAGAAACCGGAGAATAAGCTTATGTTCAATTGATTAAACAAATGAACATAGGTGCTGAGGTTGAAGATAGAGATTCTTGCGATTGTAGTTTATTTGTTTAATCAAATATACATAAAATAAAAGGATTATGCGTCAATCATTTCTCTTTCCTGTTGGCGGATTTTGTGTTGGATGTATTGTTTCATATGGCCTATTCTTAGGCCTGGCTGGAGGAGTAAGTTTGCAAAAAGATCTTCAAAGAAATGGGAGATTTTCTCTTTTTTAAGGATGCTTTTTATTATTTTAGGTAGTTGAGAATCTTTCTTTTCTTCTATTATCCATTTGAATTTAGCAACCGTGCCTCGTGAAACTTTTAAGTAATCACAGATACTTTCTGTATCTACATTTTTGAGTATCAAGTAAATAATTGCAATTCTTTTGGCAATCATTAGCTGTTCGGTTGGTGAAAGTAAATCCTTAGTTAGAGATAAAAATTCATTTTCATTCTTAGCTTTTCTTAAAATCTCGTAAAGCAGCTTGTATACCTTTTCAAGTTTTTCTTTGTTAACAGGTTGTTTTGATAACCTTACCATAACTTTATTCTAGCATAGATTTAGCATTTCCAACGGTGTTTTTTAAAGGCGGGAGGTTGTTCCATATTATGTTCAATTGGATAAACAATTGAACATAGGATGGTTGAGAACGTAAATAATTGGGAAAATTAAGCTTGTTCATTTGTTTAATCAAATGAACATTGAAGTCGGAGTTTTTCGTTGTTGCGCGAATGTTGAGATTTAGATAGTTGTAAGTTTAATTAGTAGAGTGAAAGGGTGGAGTTTTACAAATTTGCAGGGGTTGTTTATAATTTTAGCGAATACTGTTGTTTGGCCGCTTAGCTTAGTTGGTTACCTGCCTAAGACGGCAGGCCCGCCGTTTTAGGCGGGGAGCGTCCGTTTATTAAGAAAAATTAGCAGACTAGGGAGCTATGTTGAACGTTGTAAAGGCCGCTTAGCTCAATTGGTTAGAGCGCCTCGTTCACATCGAGGAGGTCGGGGGTTCGAGTCCTCCAGCGGCCACTGCGCCCTGAAGTGATCTTTGATCTACTTCAGGGCAAAGAAGTCTCTTTAAAAAGGTTGGGGGTTCGCCCAGTACCAGAACAAAGTACGGTACAGGGTAGTTCCGAACCGTATTCATTCTGGTTCGGAACAAATTCTTAAATGACCAAAACCTTTTTGTTTTGAATTTTGGTAATTTGGTCATTCTGATTTGTTTCGGATTTCGATGTTCGAATTTCGAATTTTCAGTTGACTGATAATCGTTTATATCCCTATTGTGATTATCCTCTTTCCTACTTCTTCCGCCTTTGGGCAGGAGTTTTTTTTGTAGCCTAATTTTTCCGTGTTCTCTACTCCGATAATTGGTTGATAATACCAGCGGCCTAAGAAGATGTTTTTTCTTTTTAACCGTAGGATGAGTTTTTCGGGATTGCTTGTAAAAATTGGAAGCCTGATTATTGGGTCAGTAATATTTTTTCTTAATAGGCCTTTTGGCAGGTAATTTTCAGGAATTTTTTGTAAAAGCTCATTTGCTTTTTTGATTCGTATTTGCGAGACTTCCTCATATTCTTCAAGCTGAGCTAAAAGAAAGGCCTTTTGCAGTTTTGATAACTTTAGGTTATATCTATCGTCAAAGTTGCCCGTTCTTTCCTTTGAGGTGATTTCAGGCGGTAAAAAATTTTTGAAAAATTTTAAAAGGATTTTTCCAAAACCCCAGGAGTAGGAGCTTTTTATGACAGGCGTTGCAAGCTTATAAAGTAAAATCTGAGCTAAGAGTTTAGAGCTTGCATCTGGCAATTGATTTAAAATTTTCTCTAACCTCTTCCCTATTCTCCCTTCTTGCAAAACCACTGCGCCGCCAAAGACTGAGGATAGGGCTTTAGAGCGGCCAAAGGATAGGAGATAAAACTGCTTTTCCTTTTCATAATCAAATTTTATTGGTTTTATAGTATGTGCTATATCCTCAATTAGCAAGAGATTTTGCTTTTTGATAATCGAAAGAATAGTGGCTCTTTTTGCAGGTGTGAAACCATAAGTGTGCTGTAGAAGAATAATCTTGCTTTTTGGACTTAACTTTTTTTGCAAATCTATAGGATCAATAGCAAAAGTTTGTTCTTCAATGTCAATAAAGACAGGCTTTATTTCAAGCTTTAAAAAGGGCAAGACAACAGTGGAACAAGTAAAGGCTGGCAACAAAGCCTCATCTCCCCCTTTTAAATTTAGGGCTTTAAGGAGGTTCAAAAGCGCGCTCCTGCCTGAAAAGAAAAAGAGAGCTTTGCAAGGCTTTGTTTTTAAATATCTCTTAAGGAGGTTGCTTACGAGTTCATCAAGTTTTTCCTCCTTATACTCAAAAAAATATTTAAGCCCCAAAAGGCTGGTTTCTAAATTTTCATTTGGAGCAAGATCTGTAAAAAAGGGCTTGTTTAAAATTTTTTCAAAGGTAAAAGGCATTTTGCAAAAGGTCAATTTTGAAATTTTTAAAGGAAAAATCTTCGCCATAGGAAAAAACTATTCTATCTTCAAAAGGCTCTTTTGAAAAGCTGGGCCTTTTACTCAATCCTTTTCTTTTTCTCCACTCAACTGAGGGGTCAAGGTATAACAGGCCTTTTTCTTTGGAAAAAGCTTCTACCCAAGCGTGCATGGATAAAAAGCGAAAAGTTAAAGGCGAAAAGCGAAAAGCTTGCAAAATTTCTAGGGCCTTTTGCTTGATAACAAAGCCGACTGCGAGTCTGCAGGAGATTTTAAGGCTTCGCAAGAGGGAGATTAGAAAGATTGAAAAACCGCCGCAGTCAACGCCTTTTCTTTTCCCGGAAAGTACTTCCAGGGCATCCTCTAATCTGTATAAGCC
>WFWI01000085.1 GCA_015491205.1 Candidatus Microgenomates bacterium
GTGTAGTTCCTGAACCTTCACCTTCAGAAGCTTTGAAAAGGTGAGGTTTTTGTTCTTTTAACTCTTTTAAAAATTCTTCAACAGGTTTTCCTTCTACTAATACTTTTCCATCTTTTACCTGTGCTTTTTCTTTTGCAATCAACATCACAAGCTCTGGGTCTAAAACATTCATGCTTGATGCAGCTGATAAAACTGAATTTTGTATTTTTTCCATTTCATAGGCTTTTTTGAAGCTGTCAAGTTCTGACTGAAGTTTTTCAAGGGTGGTTGTTTTTTCTTCTGCTTGTTTTGCTTTTTCCATTAGCTGTTTTATATCTTCTGTAGATTCAAATCCAAATTGTTTTATGAAATTTTGAATAGCTTCTTGTTTGGCTTTTTCTATATCTATAGTAGTGTTTCCCTCGCCAGTTGTACCAGTACCAGAATTACCACTATTGGTGGGATTACCATTATTAGAATTAGAGCCATCTTGATTATCATCTCCATCAGGTGCTCCTCCAGCAAAAATTGGTATCCATCTTCCTTCATAAAAAATCCATCTGCCATGTTTTTTATTCAAGCTTCAGCCCTCCAAAATTAATTCTTATTTCAAATTTATAGAAAAGATTTTTTTGAAGTGAACGATTAGAACGATAAAAAAAAGCCCCCATTGCAGGGGCAGAGGGAGGGGAATGGTTGACAAAATGGAAATTTAAATATCGTTGTCCCAGCCTTGATTTAAAACTACAGCTGAGAATTTGCCGAGCTCTTCAAGGGTTAATTGGTCTAACTTTTCTTTGTTAAACTGGGTTTTCAATACTTGTTTTGCTTGTTTCACAAGACCTTTTTCTTTTACTTCTTTTCTGATTTTTTGAATAAGCTCTTGCCTAAATTCTTCTTCTTGATTTTCTTCTATTACTTCTACTGGTTCTATTTCTTCAGGCTCATTTTGTGTTTCTTGTCTTTCTGTCCATTCTTCCTCTGCTTTTTCAAGGGATTTGTCTATTGTTTCTCTTGAGTAGCTTGTGGATATTTTTGCAAATTCATTTACTACCTCTGGAGACAGCCATTTATCTGGTGTGTATTTGACTACGTAAAATTTTCCTTTTTCGTTTTTTGTTAGCTCTAAAGTGAGCTTAAATACTCTTGAAAATATTGGCTTTCCTCTTGTGATTAGGCTTGATAGTGCCATTTTAAGTGGTTTTATGTTCATTCCGTGAACGCTGAATAGATAAGGTATTCCATCAAGTGGGCTTTGTGCTTCTTTTGGTATAAGATAGATAATATTATTTAAGGTTTCTTTGCATATTGGTGGTTCTCCATTTTCTCCCCATTTTGAATATTCGCATTTGCTACACTCTTGAGCTGGTGGGTTATCTACAGTTGGGAAAATCCTATTAGTAGATTTGCAGTCTATTCCTTTTTCTGATATGTCATCTTTAAACTTTACTCTACCCCAGCTTGATTTTACAAATATAGCCTCTATTTCTTTAAATACTTCTCCAGTTTGGGCATCAAAAAATGTGCCTGCTTCTGCGTCCCACTGGCTTGTTGGCTGCACTATTCTTAAAACTGGAATAACTATATCTTCTGGTGTCCAGTTTTCAAGTCCGTAGTCTTGGAACGTGGTTTGAGCTTTAGTTGTTAGGGCTGTTTCTTCTGGTTTTACAAGTGTTTTTTCCATGATTTTTAACCTCCAAGAGTTTTTTGATTAAATTGCTTGCCTGTTTTTTAGATAGATTTTTTAAGTCATATTTTTTTGTAATGCTTACAACTTCCTCAGGTGGAAGCTGTGAGGTTAGGCTTAAAATACAGCTGATTTGTTTTTTTGTGGCTTTCATATTTCAACCTTTGATTTTCCGTAAAGTGTTAAAAATGTCTCTAATGCGTTTATTCCTGCTCTTATAAGCTCAAGCTGCATAAGAAGCTCTCTATATTTCTCGTTTTGCTTTGCTATTTTCATCTGCTGTTTTTCTATTGAGGCTCTGCTTTCTGGGTCAAGGCTGTTAAGCTCTATTTGTAGTATCTGGTTTTTTATTTTTGCTTTTTGGATGTAGGCGTTTGAAAGCAGTTTCACCGCTTCTTTTTCTTTTTCAAACTCTATTATTTCAAGTAAATCTTCTGTGAAGGTTTTAAGGTTCATTGCTTAATTTCCTCCTTTTTGGTATTTTTTATATACGGCTTTTGTTTCTTTGGGGGCTTGCCTTTTGATGGCAGCCTCTTTTTTTCTCTCCCATTCCATCTTTAAAAGAGCAAGGAAAAAATGAAAATCTGTTGTTGTAATGAGCGTTCCTTGATGAGTTCTAAAGCTAAATGTTTGCATGGTTATCTACCTCCTTTTATA
>WFWI01000086.1 GCA_015491205.1 Candidatus Microgenomates bacterium
GGAAAGGGGGTTGTTGAGTATTTATTGATAATTGTTTTTGGTATAATTTTATCCTATAAAATGGAAACAAAAAAAAACGCAAAAGAAAAAAAATTAGATCTTGGAATAGGTAGAGGTGGAAGCTATTTAAATAGAGTAACAGAAGGTACTGTTGTCATAGGAATAGACGTGTTATTTTATGAGTTAAAAGAGCTGCTTAAGAAGTATGGGAAGGGAGGGATTAGAGCTCTGCAGGCAAATGTTGAAGAGGGGCTTCCTTTCAGAAGTAGTTCAATTGATGAAATATTTTCCCTATTGCCAGACGGGGGATTATTGGATGGTTTTAAAGGCGGATTTCCATTATGGGATGAATTGTTTAGAGTTTTAAAGCCTGGTGGAAGAGTAGTTATTATCGGTGAAGAGATGTCGTGGCGTGATGATTATCATCACAGTAATAAAATAAAAGAAGCTGCAAAGGAGGGGGGGTTTGTAATAACAGTATTTAAGGATTTAGAACCGAATGATGTACGCTCTTATGGTAGCGTCTTCTCAAATAGCCTTACCGATAATCCTATAGAGGTTAAACTTGTTGGTAGGGAATTTTTTAAGATATTAGCTATAAAACCTTCAGATCAATAATTAAACTTCACAAGGTTTTTGTATTCTCTTTACTTTCAATATGTTATTTATTTGCTCATTTAAGGATCAATGTTAGTTTATGTTCAATTGATTAAACAATTAAACGTTGAAGGCAAGTTTAGGTTGAAAATTTGGAAATAATCAGGTTTTAGGATTTTGGATTTGGGTTTTAAGATTTGTGAGGCGGAGGAGGTGGGATTCGAACCCACGAGCCCCGAAAATCGGGGCGCGGCTTAGCAGGCCGCTGCCATGGACCACTAGGCGACTCCTCCAATAAAAAGCTTAAAACTCAAAGCGCAAAGCGAAAAACTTTTTCCAGCTCTATCTAGTTTAGCCAGCTTCGTCCAGCTTTGTCTAATTTCTTGCAGGCGCGGCAGGATTCGAACCTGCAACCTGCGGTTTTGGAGACCGCTGCGCTACCAGTTGCGCCACGCGCCCATGTCCAGTTCCGTCCAATTCATCCAGCTCCGTCTAATCTCTTGTGCCGGCGAAGGGATTCGAACCCCTGACCTGCTCCTTAGAAGGGAGCCGCTCTGTCCAACTGAGCTACGCCGGCAATTTAAATTGCATCAACCTCGCAGATTTTCAATTTAACCTGCGAGGTTTTTAAACAATCTTAATCTGGAGCGGCGGACCGGATTTTTACCCCGAACCGGGCTTTGCTCCGGTTCGGGGCGAACCGCCGGCGCCTCTCCACTTTTTCAACTTAGAGCGGCGGACCGGATTCGAACCGGCGACCTTCTCCTTGGCAAGGAGACGTTCTACCCCTGAACTACCGCCGCGGTATTTAATCTTAAATTATATCAAACTTTGTTAAAATAAAAGAATGGTTGATAAAAATATTATAAGACAACTTGGGGAAAAATTTCCTGAAATAATAGGAGTATATTTGATAGGCTCAAGAGCAAAAGGAGAAGCGCGCAGAGATAGTGATTTAGACATAGTAGTGGTTGTCAGAAAAGTCCCTGTAGAAAGACTTAAAAGTATTTTTGAAGAGTTTAGTAAAAATATCCAGTTACCTAACCTGGATTTGAGAATTGTGATTCCTGAAGAGACAGATCCCCTTTTTCTTTTTCAGGTGATAAAGGGCGAGCTTTTGTATTCTAAATCTGAGGAAGAAAAGGTCAAATTTGAGACAAAAGCAATGAAGCTTTTTTATGACACCCAGCACCTAAGGAATATCTTTCACTTTTATTTAAAAGAGCGTCTCTCAAAAGGAGGGTATGGTAGATAAAAATATAGTTTACAAATATTTGTCTTCTTTAGAAGAAAACTTGAGAAGGATCAGGCGAATGGATTTTACTTTTGACATGATAACTGGAGATGAGGACGTGCAAGACCTTTTAGATAGGCGGATGCAAAAGGCTATAGAAGCTTGTATAGACATAGCTGCGCATTTGGTTTCTGCCCTTTCCCTTGGAAAAAGTGAGACAGCAAGGGGATTGTTTCCATTGCTTGCAAAAAAAGGAATTATAGACAAAAAGTTAAGCCAGCGATTGGAAAAAGCTGTTGGGTTTAGAAATATTCTTGTCCATGATTATACGGAGTTGGATTATAGGTTGGCCTACAGCGATTTAGAGGATAAACTTAAAGATTTGGAAAGTTTTGCTAAAAGCATTCATCAGTTTATTGAGTCTTTAGAGGAAAAGTAGAGCGCTTTACTCTTCTTTAAAGAAATGCTAAAATTTAGTTGTCAGATTTTATTAAATTTTGGCCGTTTAGCTCAACTGGTTAGAGCACCCGGTTTACATCCGGGAGGTTGGGGGTTCGAGTCCCTCAGCGGCCACACCCCCGCAAAGCGGGGAATAACCAAATTTCAAGCACCAATAACCAAACAATTTTCAATGACCAAATTCCAATTTCCAAACAAATTTTAATAATGTTTGGAATTTTGGTCATTGGTCATTAGGATTTGTTTGGTTATTGGAATTTGGTGCTTGGAATTTTTCCCTTGGAGGAGTGCCGGAGTGGACGAACGGGCCCGCCTGGAGAGCGGGTGTCCTGGATAAACCCGGGACCGTGGGTTCGAATCCCACCTCCTCCGCTTCACAAAGCTTAAAGCTTAAATCCAAAAACTTAAAGCCTTTAATTTAAGTTGTTTTAAACCTCGCAGGTTGAATAAAAGACCAGCGAGGTTGATACAATTTTTAGAAAGGAGGTGAAAGATTATGTACAAGACAGTAAAAGAAAAGCTTCAAAAAACAGGAGAGCTTATGGTTAAGGTTTCAGACGGTCAGACCTTTGAGCTTCATCTTCACAATGTAAAATTTCACGACGATAAAGAGCTTATAGAAATTGATGCAGGAACGGAGACCTATTGGATAAATGGGAATGAGGTTGTTTACATGTGGATACATAGGGTGAAAGAATAAGGAGAATGATTAATTTCTAATTGACCTAATGACTAAAAGAATGTCAAATTTCAAATGACAAATGCCAAATCAAGCCCAAAATCCAAATGTCAAATTACGAAAACTCTTGTTAGTTGAGATTTAATATTTGTTATTTGGGTTTTGACATTGGTCATTTTTGAATTGGGATATTGTTTAGAAATTAGAGCAATTAGAAATTAGTCATTTTTTTACTCTACTCCTCTTCTCCACCCCAAGTACTTCTCATAAGCCCACGTTAGGTAGTATTTTGGAGAGAGAATATAATCTTGGGTTGGGAGAAGGCTTAGGGCAAAGCCACCAAAGCCCTGTTTGAAGAAAGAAAGTCCTTTCCAAGAAATAGGCGCTCGTTTTTCCCGGTAAATTCCCCAAAAATTGTAATACTTGCACCCTCTCCTTTTGGCTTCAAGCATAGCAGACCATTGCAAAAGATAGGTAGCAGGAATTTTACTGTGGATTGAGGCGCCTTGGTGATAATATCCTGCTTGTTTTGTAAAAAGAATGAGCGCTCCTGCTAAAATCTCTCCTTTGTATTTTGCAAAAAGGAAAAGTGAGTTTGGTTGGAATTTCTCAAACTCTATCTTTATAAATTTTTTTGAAAAGGGAGTAAAGCCTTGAGTTTTAGCTGTGTGGAGGTAGTTTTTCCAAAAGTCATCTACCGCTTTTGGGTCTGTTCTTTTTTCTATTTTGAGCTCTTTTGTGCGCAGGGCTTTGCGAATAAGGTTGCGCGTAGTTTTTCGCATTTCTTTTAAAAGACTATCTTCGTCTTTATCTAAAGCCTTAATCCAAAAAGTTTCCGCATGCATATAAATTGGGGCCTCTCTAAAACCTAAATTTTTAAAAATTCTCCTCTCCTCTACCCTATCCTCTAAAAGCGGAGCAAACCGTATAAAACTATATCCATTTTCCTTGCCAAATTTTGCTAAATAGTCCCTTAAGAATTTTAAAATTTTAAGCTTTTGGGGTTGCGAAAGATCCTCTTTTAAAAATAAAGGTCCGTGTGGAACGAAGATAAATCTGCCTCTTTTAGCAGAGATAAAAACTGTCTGCGCAATGGCAAGGGGGTCATTTTTCTTTACTACCACAAGCCTTAAAACCTCGTACCCCAGCTCTTTTTGTACCTCTCCCCAAGCGAAGTATTGTAAGAAGCTTAAAGGCTTAGCTTTTTCTACTAATTTACCCCATCTTTGTTTTTGAGTTATATTTACAACTTTCATTTTAAAAAGTAAGTGTACACTGAGTGTACACCCCCGGGGTGCACAGATATGAGTGTACACCCCCGGGGTGCACAGATATGTGCACCCCGGGGGTGTACGATGTCAAAACTTTTTTATGTGTTTCTCAAGCTGCCTCCACAAGATTTTTTTCATTTTTGGTATATTTTCTTTCTTTACACACAAAATGTCTAAATTAAGACCTGCAATTAACCTTTCCACGATGCCTATGTAGTGATATTTTAAAAATTTTTTACCGTAGGTTTTTTTTACATATTGGCTTTTTTGCAAAGCATCTTTTATAGTAGTAAGCCAAAGATCTATTTGTTTCTCTATTGTTTTGGAAGGCAAGTGAGCTAGTCCTAAAATAAACCATTCAAAAGCAAAGATTGAATCATAGAGTGGGTAATAATATCCCCAAAAGAGGTTTGAGAAAAGGTAGTACTTTTCCCCTTTTTTCTTTATGTCATAAACCGAAAGGTGGCCGTGTTGGAATTCAAAAGTCTTCTCTTGAAGAATTTTGCTTATAAATTCTGCAAATTTAAGCAATTTTTTGTCTTCCTCAGGAGTGATATAGCTTTTCAAAGGGTTATCAAGTCTTATAGTTCGCCATTTTTTAAATTTTTCTATGTAAGAAGGAAGGTTTTTTGGTTTTGGCAAAAAAGGTTTTTGTAGAGCCCTGTCTTTATACTCTCGATAAGCTTGGAAGAATTCTTCTAAACTCTCTTTGCTGGCTGGTTCGTGAGGCTTTATAATGAAATTTGCTTCGACTTTCTCAAAAACATAAACTTCAAATCCTAATTTGTCGCTCCATGGAAGGGAAAAGAGAACTCTTGGAAGTTTTATAAGCTTACTTTTGTTTTGCTGGTTGAATTTTTCAATTATTTCAGGCTCTGAGATTTTTGGCTTTGAGCCTTGGACTTTAAGGATAGCTTTGTATTTTTTCCCATTTTTGTCTGTGAAAGTGCCGGAAAGATTGAAGGCTCCTACTCCCTTGTGCCAATACCTGCTTTCCCAAATTTGTTTATTGTCAGGCTTAAAGTCTATTCTCTCAGCAATCTGTTTTAAAATTTTTTCTTTTCTTCCTGAAAGGTCGATGTTTTTAAAAAAATCTTCTGTAGGAGAGATTGTTCCGTAGGGCATATTTGAAATTATATCATAAGTAGAAGGATAGGGTTGTGTACACCCCCGGGGTGCACAGATTTGTGCACCCCGGGGGTGTACGAAATATGGTATACTAAATAAATATGCCAAGGCGAAAAACCCCTTTGATTAGTGGGGAAATATACCATATTTTTAATAAAGGCATAACAGGACAGATTACTTTTTCTAACTCTCAAGACTACAAAAGAGCAAAGCTAACTTTGAATTATTATTTATACTCTCCTTTACCAATTAGATTTTCAAGGTTTTTAGAGTTAAGCTCAAAAAGGAAGAAGGAGTTGTTTCAAATATTTAAGCCAAGAAAAATAGTATCAATTATAGCTTATGTTTTTATGCCTAATCATTTCCATCTTCTGGTGAAGCAGAAGGAGGATAAGGGGATACAAAAATTTGTAGGAAATTTTCAAAATAGTTATACCCGTTACTTCAATACAAAAAATAAGAGGGTTGGGAGTTTATTTCTTAATAGATTTAAAGCGGTAAGAATAGAGACAGAAGAACAGCTTTATCATGTATCCCGTTATATACATCTAAATCCATATTCTTCAGAAGTTGTTAAAACATTAAAAGAACTCGAGCACTATAAATGGTCTTCTTTGCCTGAATATCTTGGTTTAACCAAAGAGAAAATATGTAATAAAGAATTGATTTTAGGGCATTTTGGAAGTATAGAAAGATACAAAAGTTTTGTTTTTAATCAGGCTGATTATCAGAGGAGTTTGGAAAGGATTAAAAGGGTTGTGTTGGAATGAAAATGTACACCCCCGGGGTGCACAAAATATTGTTGTTATAGACTGCTTTGTACCTCGGAGGTGTAATTTGTAGAAAGTTGTATGATAGTCCTTCATATTGACATGGATGCGTTTTTTGCGCAGATTGAAAAAAGGGATAATCCTGCTTTGGCTGACAAGCCAGTTATAGTTGGCGCTGATCCAAAGGGTGGCAGGGGTCGTGGAGTTGTTTCAACCGCCTGTTATATCGCCCGAAAATATGGAGTGCACTCTGCGATGCCGATATCACAGGCCTATAAGCTCTGCCCCCATGCTGTTTTCTTAAAGCCTGATATTGAGCGGTATAAAAAAGTTTCCCAAAGCATTATGAAAATTTTAGCCCACTACTCTACCCTACTTGAGCAGGTCTCGATTGACGAGGCTTATTTAGGGTTGGAAGTAAATGATTATGAAAAAGCAGTTAAGATTGCAAAGAGAATAAAGAAAGAAATTTACGAAAAGGAAAAGCTAACTTGTTCTATCGGAATCGGGCCGAGCAAGCTGATAGCCAAGATTGCCTCAGGCAAAAATAAGCCCAATGGTTTTACAGTAATAAGGCCTCATGGGGTTGAAAAATTTTTGAAGGATAAAAAGGTTGAAATTATCCCAGGTATAGGGCCAAAAACAGCAGAAAAACTTAAAAGGCTTGGAGTAAAAACTGTGGGTGATTTAAGAAGATTGACTCAGGAAAAAATGGAAAAGCTTTTTGGCAAGCGAGGGAGGGAGCTTTACCTTTTTGCCCGAGGAATAGACGAAAGGACGATTGAAAGGGAAAGACAGCGCAAATCAATTGGAAAGGAAGTTACCTTTGAGAGAGATATTTCTTCTCCTCAAGAGGTGATTGAAGTTGCGTTAGAGCTTTTAAAGGAGGTTTTGCAAGAGGCTAAAAAAGAAAATTTCCACTTTTCTACCCTACTTGTTAAAATTCGTTATTTCGATTTTGAGACTCATACAGCTCAGACAAAAGTTAATCTCTGTACACCCCGGGGGTGTACGAATTCGTACACCCCCGGGGTGTACAAAATGGCTTTGTTAAAGCTTGTTTTGAAATTTTTAGGAAAGAAAAAAATAAGGCTCGTGGGGGTGAGGGTGAAATAGAAATTGGTCGGGGAGGCGGGAATTGAACCCGCGACCTCTCGCACCCCAAGCGAGTGCGCTAGCCACTGCGCCACTCCCCGGAAAAAACACTTAATGATATTTTACAAAAATTAAAGATTTTTAACAATATTACTC
>WFWI01000087.1 GCA_015491205.1 Candidatus Microgenomates bacterium
CTTTTTAATTCTTCTGAAAACTCCCTTAAATTCAAATTTTTTACTTTTGCCATAAATTTATTATACTAAACTCTATGCGCAAAATACTTATTGCTACCCACAACCCAGCAAAAGAAAAGGAAATAAAGGAAACCCTAAAACAAATTTTGCCAGACGTTAAAATTGTCTCTCTTAAAGACCTTAAAATTGAAAAGGAGGCAGAAGAATATGGCAAGGATTTTGAAGAAAATGCTTTTATAAAGGCAAAATTTTACAGCCATCTAACTTCTCTGCCAACTTTGGCTGACGATGGAGGGCTGATTATCCCCGCCTTAAACAATGAACCTGGTGTGAAATCACGCAGATGGCTCGGTTATCCAGCAGAGGATGAGGAGCTTATTGAATACACGCTAAAGCGAATGAAGGGACTTAAAGGCGAAGAACGGCTTGCCTATCTTGAAACCTGCGTCTGCTTTTATGAGCCAAAAAAACGCTTTGCAATTTTCCAGAGCGAGAAAATAGAAGGGTATATTGCTGAAAAACCCTCCAAAAAAAGACTTAGAGGCTACCCCTTCCGCTCCCTTTTTATTGTCAAAAAATTCAACAAATACTACGATGAGCTAACGGAAAAAGAGCATAATGAGATAAATCACAGAAAGAAAGCCATAAAAAAACTTTTTAAAATTATCAATGACCAATTTTCAATTTTCAATGAATAACCAATTACCCAATTTTCAAACAAAAAAGAAATACGATTTAGAAGAAAGGACTGCTAAACTTGCTGAGAAAGTAATAGAACTTACTAAGAAAGTCAAGATAACTCCCATAAACAAAAGAATTGTTGAACAACTCGTAGGTTCAGCAGGATCTATTGGGGCTAATTATTGTGAAGCAACAGAAGCTGAGAGTAAAAAAGATTTTATTCATAAAATAGGTTTGTGTAAAAAAGAGACTAAAGAAACAAAACACTGGCTTAGACTTTTAGCTCGAGCAAACCCTTCCTTAAAAGAAGACATTAAACCTCTCTGGCAAGAAAGCCAGGAAATTTTACTTATCTTTTCTTCCATTATAAAAACCACCAAAAAATCCTCCAATAAATTTTGAAAACTGTCTAATACCAGAACTGAGTACGATACTGGACAATTATGAACAGTTCCCAAGCACTCGGAATATGCTTCAGGATTGAAGCTTAAAAATTCGTTGAAAATTGATAATTGAAAATTGAAAATTTTACTTAGTCTTTCCCTAAACTCTCCAAAAACTCCTTATTGCTCTTGGTTTTTTTTAGCTTCTCAATCAAAGCTGTAAGCCTTTCCTCAGGATTAAGAAGCGAAAGCATTCTACGCAAAGTTGTTACCCTTTCCAACGTCCATTCATCTTGCAAAAGCTCTTCCCGCCTTGTACCTGTTTTTTCAATATCAATTGCAGGAAAGATTCTCTTTTCTGCTAATTTTCTGTCAAGATGAATCTCCATATTGCCCGTGCCCTTAAATTCCTCGTAAATCAAATCATCCATGCGCGACTCAGTGCCGATAAGCGCTGTAGCAATAATCGTCAAACTCCCACCTTCCTCACAGTTCCTTGCTGCACCCAAATACTTTTTAACTGGGTAAAGAGCTGCTGGGTCAAGCCCGCCTGATAAAGCCCTGCCTGTGTTTCCTGCTACCACGTTGTAGGCGCGGGCCAGACGGGTTAAAGAATCCATTAAAATCACTACATGCCTTCCCATCTCAACCAAACGCTTTGCCCGTTCCAAGGCTAAGGTTGCCACCTTTATCTGGTGTTTTGGCGGCTCGTCAAAGTGAGAAGCTGCCACCTCGCCCTTTATGTATCGCTTAAGCTCGGTCACCTCCTCTGGCCGCTCGCCGATCAAAACTGCCATTAAATGCACGTCAGGATGGTTTTCTGTTATACCCTGAGCAATTTCTTTTAAGAGAGTTGTTTTTCCCGCCTTTGGCTGGGAAACAATAAGGCCGCGCTGTCCAAAGCCTATGGGAGCTAGAAGATCAATGATCCGAGTTGACAAAATCTCCGGCTTTGTCTCAAGCTTAATTTTCTTGTTAGGATGAATTGAGGTTAGCTTGTCAAAATAGGGCCTGTTTCGGCTTTCCTCTTCAGTCATCTCCTTGCCGTTTATCTTTTTGATAAGAAGTAGACTATTAAAGCGCTCTCCTTCCTTTGGCGGCCGAGCCAAGCCTTCAACCTCATCGCCCCGCCTTAGCCAAAACCGGCGGATCTGAGAGGATGAAACATAAACATCCTTTGCTGGATCAATCCCATAATCATGTCGCAAAAATCCGTATTTTGAAAAAGTTATATCCAAAATTCCCTGCGCAGGATAACTCATCTTCAAATCCTCCTCTAGCCTTTTTTTCCGCTCCTCCTCAGACAAAGGTTTTTCTTCAAATTCTGCAGGAGATATCTCCTTCTCCTCTATTTCTTCAACTAAATTTTCAACATCAAGAGGTTCTTTCAAAGGA
>WFWI01000088.1 GCA_015491205.1 Candidatus Microgenomates bacterium
GTCGGAGTACTTGTGGGGATAGGCTTTTCTTGAGCTATTACCACATTTGGTCCTCCAAAGAGAGATCTAATAAAATCCTTAAAAGCTCCTAAAAACCCTTCCCTTTTCTCAGGAAAAGGAACTACAATAGGTCGTTTAGGATTAGTAGCACTGTATTCAATTCCATGAATTTTTGAAAATACTTTTTCAACTTCATCTACAGATACTTCTCTATCTTGCATTCTCTTATACAAACCATCCATCTCTTCCCAAACTTCTTCTCCATTATACTCCGGCTTCAAATCCCATCTCATTAAAAGGTTTTTTTCTGATGGAGTTAATCCGCTTACCTTTCCTGTCTTCTTAAGTTTTTCTATCTGCTCCGGCGAGAGAGATAAAGTCATTATACTATCAGAACTTCCCAACCTTCCAACCACTCCTAAAACTGCCAGTTTTGGATTTCCTTGATCATCTATAAAAACTACAAGTTTATGGCCATCCAATCTCCCAACTTCTACTATTGTAAAGTCAGTCTGCTCCAACTGAGGGACAACATTTATTTCTCCATTCTCTCCTATCTCTACAGGAAAACCATTTAATCTATAATCAGTTATAGCTTGTGGAGAAAAAGTAAATCCTTCACTTTCAAGATATCTCTTAGCTATTTCCAATTTCTCTTGATCTTCTTTAGGTAAATCTGGAGAATCTATATCCAAACGCACAATTTCTAAAGAAGGTGCTTTTTGTTGTACCTCGGGTGTTTCAGGCAGTGTAGGCGTTGAAGCCTCAGGAGAAGCTGTAGAAGTAATAGCAGTTGGAGTTGAAACTTGCGCCTCTTTTGCCGGCGTGCCTGTCAAAGGTGCACAAGCAGCCACTGCTATTGCAGCAGTCTCGATTACTGCTAATACCTTTCCAGTAACTCGCACCGTTTCTCTTTCAACCCCACTAGATACTCCCGCAACAGCGCCAGATTCAAAATTCTCTGTGGGAACAGCAGAAAATTTACCCTGCGCTCTTGAAATCATCCTTTCAATAGAATCGCTTGGATTCTCTGTAGGAAAATTAAAAGTTGCTGAATTTTCTACTAATCTAGAAAGTTTTTCTTTTAACCTTGCAAGCTTCCCTTTAAGACTCCTAATTTGCTGCGCAAATTTTCCATCTCTCCCTCTTCCTTTTAAATTTCGGAGAGTGTTTAGTAGTTCTTCTATCTTTATTAACTTCTGAATAACTGGCCCAGCTTGAGGTCCAAAAATTTCTATATGCCCACTGAGGAATGAAGATCCACTTTCCCCATCGGGTAAAACTTCAGCATTTACCCTCATCCATTTACCATCAGGCAAAGTAGAAACTCTGGTTATTACCTCAATAATATTATTCCTTTCTGCGCCAATCCTTGTTTCAACCCCCATACATCTAAAAATGTACCATAAAAAATACTATAAGTCAATACCTAATTTGCCCACTTAGCCATTTTAGATTATAACATAATAAAAATTGGACAGAGCTAGACAAAACTGAATAATTCCAAATCGAACCTGCGGGGTTAGAAACGGGCCGTCATAACGCTACGCTCCTAACCTGCGGGGTTAGAAATGGATCCAAATAAAACCTAAAGCTGTATCTCATTTTTCATTATTTCATCACTTCCTTCCCAACCCTTCATCATGTGGACCTATGGTAAGGATGAATATCGTGTTATCTTTTTCAATAAAGGTAAACCTATATTTTCTGTCTATCCGAGCTTCAAATCTGCCCATTCCTTTCATTTTCTTTACCCTTAAAGAAGGATGCTTAGGATTTTCAAAAAGAAATCTAAAGGCTCTTTTTGCTTTTCTTTTAATACTCTCAGGAAGCCTTTTGTAAAGTTTCAATGACCTTTTAGTAAAGGCTATCTTCTTTCTTGTCATAAGGAATCTAAATACTCCTCCATTTTTTCTGGAGAATCAAACACAATGAACTCTCCCCTCTTTATTTCTTTAAGAGATCTTTTATCAGATTCCTCCCACCACCTTTCAGAGCCATATGCTGAAGAAGCTTTTAAATTCTCTACCAACTCCTTCACTAACCTTTCCATCCTTTCTAACCTTCCAATAATCTCTTCATAAGCTGATTGTGTTAACACAATTGTCTGGCTCATAACTATTATTAAACCAAATCCCTATCAGCTTTGCAACAACTAGCTGAACTGGACAAAGTTGGACAGAGCTGGACAATTCCAAATCGAACCTGCGGGGTTAGAAGCGGGCCGTCATAACGCTACGCTCCTAACCTGCGGGGTTAGAAATGGAACTTCGCATCTTAACCTTAAAGGTAAGGGTAGATAAACTAATCAAAGAAAATTCTGTGTTCAATTGATTAATCAATTGAACATTGCTGAATGAAACAATGAAACAATAGAATAAAGTTTTAAGATTTAGGCTTTAAGTCTTAAGATTTTAACTTAGGGTTGCCTTATCAAGGCTTATTCTATAAAATTCTCTTTATGAGCCTTATTCAAAACATTTTTTATCTTGACAAAACTCTAACAGATTTTTTATATAATCTCATCCCCCACTCTCCTCCTTTTACAATTTTCTTTGAGGCTTTGGCGCCAACTGGCGTGGCAACTTTTTTGTGGATTGTAATTTTCGCAGCTCTTATTATTTTTGAAGAAAAAAGGAACAAAAAATTTCTCCCTTATTTTGCCGCAAGTCTTGTTATTGCCTTTGTATTTTCAGATATTATCTTTAAACCCCTGTTTGCAAGACCACGCCCCACAGAAAGCCCTCTCTGCCCAAAAAGCTACAGCTTTCCTTCAGGCCATGCCACCCTCTCTTTTGCTGCTGCCTCCACCCTTGCCTTTTTTGACAGAAGAAGGAAACTTTACTACTATTCCTTTGCCACGCTTATCGCCTATTCTCGCATTTACCTTGGCTGCCACTTCTTTTTTGATGTGCTGGCTGGAGGAGCTCTGGGACTTGTGATTGGAAAAGTTGTTTTCTGGTATAATTTAAGATATGAAACAAAAAATTCTTAACTATACAGTCGTATTTCAAAAAGAGCCTGAGGGTGGGTATACTGCTCTTGTCCCAATGCTTCCGGGATGTGTATCATATGGAGAAAATCTTGAAGAGGCAAAAAAAATGATAAAAAGAGGCCATCGAGCTCTACATTGAAAGTCTAATCGCACACAACGAAGAAGTTCCAACCGAAGAAAATACTTTTTATTCTACATAAAAAAACTCCAAATATCTTATGCCTAAGCTCCTAGTTTTAAAACCAAAGGAGGTTATTAAAAAACTTAAAAAGCTTGGGTTTATAATTGACAGACAAAGAGGTAGCCACGTTATCATGTATAACCCAAAAACTAAAATAACGAGCTGTTGTACCTTTACATATAAAGGACATTAAAAAAGGCACCCTTTCTGCTATCTTGAGAGAAAGCGGAATAAACAGAGATGAGTTTATAAAAGCATAAAAGGAAATTACAAATCCCAATTTCCAGACAAAATTTAAAATGTTTGGAATTTTGGTCATTGATTATTGGATTTTGCCTGCCCGCTAGCCTAGCGGCAGCTTAGGCAGGCGAGTTTGGACACTTGGAATTTGTAATTTGGAATTTTTTTATTTAGTTAACCTTCAATCCTCAATCGTTAATCGCTTTTTGAAACTGAAGTATTAACCTCGGAGGTTTATTAATCAACCTCCGAGGTTTTCTAAACAATCTTGCTACTTACTACTAGCTACTAACTACCAGCTACCAACTACTAACTACTTCTTCACTCCATAAAACCTTATCCTATCTCCCCTAAACATCAAATCTATTTCTCCCAAAGGCCCGTTTCTGTGCTTGGCTATGGAGAGTTTCACTATTCTTTTGTTCTCTTCTAACAGGTCCTCAGAGTCATCTTCTGTATACAAAAACATAACAACATCACTATCTTGCTCAATACTTCCAGACTCTCTAAGGTCAGAAAGTTGGGGCTTTTTTCTCCCCCTCTGCTCAACTGCGCGAGATAATTGAGAAAGAGCAAGCACAGGTACATTCAACTCCCGAGCTAAATTTTTTAATCCTTGAGAGACAAAAGAAACCTCCTGTACCCTGCTGTCAAACCTGCGCCCTGCATCAGCAAGCTGCAGATAATCCACAACCACAAGCTCCAAACCCTTTTCCACTTTAAGCTTTCTTGCCTTTGTCCTCATCTCTATAATCGAGATTCCAGGAGTATCATCAATAAAAAGCGGTGCCTCAGAAAGCTCTCCCATAGCCTCGGTGAGCTTGGTGTAGTCTTCATCAGATAACCTTCCTGTCTTTAGCTTCCAAGCGTCAATATCAGCTTGAGCCACCAAGAGCCTGTCAACAAGCTCTTCCTTGCTCATCTCCAAGGAGAAAAAGCCTACAGGAAGTTTTTCCTTTAAGGCAACATGAAGAGAAATATTTAAGGCCAACGTCGTCTTTCCAAGGCCAGGACGCGCAGCCAGAATCAAAAGGTTTGAAGGCTGCATACCAGCAAGTTTATTATCCAAGTCTACAAAACCAGTTGAAACTCCTCTATACTGCTTGCCACTTTTTAAAAACTTTTCCAACCTTTCAAAGCTCTCTGACAATATTTCCCTTAAGGCCAAAAACTCCCTGTGGGTGTGCTCTTGGGAAAGGGAGAAGATTTCAGTTTCAGCCTGATCTAAAAGTTTTTTTACATCGCCCTGCTCGTCAAAGGCCTTCTCAACCAGTCTGGAGGAGAGATTGATGAGCTTTCTTCGCGTATAGTGATCCTTTACAATCTGCGCATAATGCTCAACATAGGCTGAGGTAGGCACAGATTCTATAAGCTCAGATAAATATTTTGCTCCGCCAATTTTTTTAAGCTCTCCTTTTTTCTTAAGCTCGTTTTTGAGGGTGACAATATCAACTGGCTGTTGTCTTTCAA
>WFWI01000089.1 GCA_015491205.1 Candidatus Microgenomates bacterium
GAATATACCCAGTATTTATTGGAAAGTTTAAAAGAGATAAGGGCTTAAAATCATGAAGCTTGATTTTAAATTAAAAAAAGAGCTGAAAGAGTTTTTAAAGAAAAAATTAGAAGAAGAGAAGAATACTGCTTATATTTATGCTCCTTATAAATTAAACAATAAGGAGCTGGAAGAGATTAGGAGAAAATTTGCGTTTTTAAGCAATAAGAAAATAATTCCTGAGGTAGATAACTCTTTGATTGCTGGGTTTAAAATTAAAGTGGGAACAAAGGTTTATGACTTTTCTGTAAAATCTGTTCTTAATAGTTTAAAACAATCTTGGTATGAGAACCTTGGATAATTTATTGACTGAAATAGAAAAGGAATTAAAAGGTAAAACCAAATTAGCAGAAGCAGCTGAAATAGGGGAGGTTGTTGAAGTAAAGGACGAGGTTGTTACAGCTGTTGGGTTGCAAAATGTAGCTTATGGGGAGCTGGTAGAGTTTACTCGAGGAGAGAGAGGGTATGTAATAGATCTGCAAGAAGATTTAGTTGGAATAATTGTCTTGGATGATTTTACGAAGATTAAAGCTGGGGAGGAGGTTAAAGCTACAGGTAGGACATTGTCTGTTGGTATAAGTGACGAGATAATTGGAAGAGTTGTGAATCCCTTAGGTAAACCTCTTGATGGTAAAGGTAAGATTAAAACAGAAAAATATTATCCGGTTGAGAAGATTGCTCCAGGCGTAGTTTACAGAAAGCCCGTAAGTGTGCCTTTGCAGACTGGAGTTAAAGCCATTGATGCTTTAATTCCAATAGGAAGGGGTCAAAGGGAGCTTATAATTGGTGATAGAAACACAGGAAAAACAACTCTGGCTGTAGACACTATCTTAAACCAAAAAGGGCAAGATATAATTTGTATCTATTGTGCTATAGGACAAAGAGAGGCTAAAGTAGCTTTGGTTGTAGACCTTTTACAAAAAAAAGGCGCTATGGATTATACAATTGTTGTAGCTGCCAACAGCTCTGATCCAGCTTCTTTACAATTTTTAGCTCCTTATGCTGCCACAGCCATTGGAGAATATTTTATGGATAAAGGAAAGGATGTTCTAGTTGTATACGATGACTTGTCAAAGCACGCTTGGGCTTATAGGCAGATATCCCTTGTGTTGCGCAGACCAGCAGGTAGAGAAGCCTATCCTGGTGATGTTTTTTATCTTCACTCCAGGCTTTTGGAAAGGGCTTGTAGGCTAGATGATAAATATGGTGGCGGTTCTCTAACAGCCTTGCCCATTATTGAAACTTTGGAAGGTGATGTTTCAGCTTATATTCCAACTAATGTAATTTCTATAACCGATGGACAGATTTATCTTGAAAGAGATCTTTTTAACAAGGGAATAAAGCCGGCTATAAATGTAGGGTCTTCTGTTTCTCGAGTAGGATCGGCTGCTCAGACAAAAGCAATTAAAAAAGTAGCTTCAAGGTTAAAATTGGACTTAGCCCAATACAGGGAGATGGCAGCTTTTTCGCAATTTGAATCAGAGCTTGATGAGGAAACACGTAAATTTTTAAACAGAGGAGCAAAAGTTACTCAGGTGTTGATTCAGGAGAAGCATAATCCTTATGACCTAGCATCTGAAGTTATAGTTATATGGGCAGCTACAAAAGGATATTTGGATGACATAGAGCTTTCAAAAGTTAAAGAGTTTGAACGCGAGCTTTTGGAAAAGTTAGAATTAAAAGCAAGATCCTTAAAGGACAAGATTAACAAAGAGAAGGTTTTTGATGAGAAAGATGAGAAGGCTATGGAGAAATTGGTAAAGGAAGTTTTGGAAAAATTTAAGTCTTAAAGGCATATGAATTTGCGTCAAGTAAGGCAGAAAATAAAGTCGGTGACCAACGTAAAGAAGATTACTAAAGCAATGCAGATGGTAGCAGCTGTTAAAATGAGAAAGGCCCAGGAGAAGGCAAAAAGAGGTGAAGAGTATCGGGAAAATTTAAAGAGGGTGATAGAAAAGCTAGCAAGGGGCATTGATAGGTCTTATTCCAAGCTTTTTTGGGACCAGCCAGGTAGGCCATTGATTATTCTTATTTCTTCCAATAAGGGTTTGTGTGGATCTTTCAATACCAATCTATTTAGATATTTGATACTTAATTTTAAAATAAAGGAGTATGACTTTGTATGTATTGGAAAGAAAGGCGTTTTGGCTGTTCATGCTTTAGGAGGTAATATATTAGCTGATTTTTCTTCACGGAATCCTCTAGCTTCTGTACCCTCAATTTATAATTTTGTATTGGAAAGATTTTTAAGTGGCAAAAGCTCCAAAGTTTATTTGGTTTACAATAAATTTATCTCTACTTTCAAACACGAGCCTGTTAGTGAAATTCTTTTACCCATACCTAAGTTTTTTGAATCTAAAAATAGGGAGGAATCGCCACAGCAATATTTGATTGAACCTTCACCAAAGGTCTTTTTAGAAGAGCTCTTAGGTTTTTATATTGAAGATAGGATAAGAGCAGCAATTTTATCTTCAGAAGCAGGTGAATATTCTGCCCGAATGCTTGCGATGAAAAATGCTACTGAAAATGCAGGAGAGTTGATTTATCATTTAACTTTAGTAAGAAACAAGCTTAGACAGGAGAAGATCACTTATGAGCTTTTGGACATGGTTACAGCTAAGGAGTCGGTAGAGGGGTGAGAAGGTTTGAAAGTTGGAAGATTGAAACGTTAAAAAGTTAGAAGGTGATAAGGTTTAAAAGTTGAAATTTTAGTTTTATGAGCAAGGGGAAAATTATTTCAATTAGAAACGTTGTTGTTGATGTAGAGTTTAAAAAAGAGGAAACGCCTAAAGTTTACGATGCTTTGTATTACGAGTTTAAGGATGGGAAAAGACTTTATTTTGAAGTTGAGGCAATCTTGGATGAGGGCTTAGTTAGAGCAATTGCTTTGGGTCCAACTTTTGGTCTTAAAAGAGGGGAGTATCTAGTAAATACAGGAGAGCCGATCAAAGTGCCAGTGGGTGAGGCTACTTTGGGAAGGATTTTTAATGTTGTAGGAGAGCCTATAGATGAGCAGGGAGAGGTAAGCTCAAAGGAGCATGATGTTATCCACAAAAAAGCTCCAAAGCTCACAGAACAGTCTGTTAAACAAGAAATGTTTGAGACAGGTATTAAAGTAATTGATCTTTTAGTTCCTTTTATTAAAGGAGGAAAAGTAGCTATCTTTGGTGGAGCAGGAGTTGGGAAAACTGTTCTTATTCAGGAGATGATTCACAACGTAGCTACAGCTCATGAGGGAGTTTCTGTGTTTACTGGTGTGGGAGAGCGGACAAGAGAGGGAAATGATCTTTGGCTTGAGATGAAGGAGTCTGGTGTTTTGAAAAACACAGTTTTGGTGTTTGGACAGATGAACGAGCCGCCGGGCAATAGGTTGCGGGTTGCCTTAACGGGGGTGACGATGGCGGAATATTTTAGAGATAAAAAGGGAATGGACGTATTACTTTTTATTGACAACATTTTCCGTTTTGCTCAGGCAGGATCAGAAGTATCAGCCCTTTTAGGAAGAATTCCTTCAGCTGTTGGTTATCAACCAACCTTGGCCTCTGAGCTTTCAGCTCTGGAGGAGAGGATTACTTCTACTACAAAAGGATCCATTACCTCAATGCAGGCAGTTTATGTGCCAGCTGATGATTATACTGATCCTGCGCCAGTTGCCACTTTTGCTCATCTTGATGCTTCTATAACCTTGGAGCGATCTTTAGCAGATCAAGGACTTTATCCAGCAATTGATCCTTTGGCTTCTTCTTCTCGCGCTTTGGATCCAGATATTGTGGGAGAAGAGCACTTCAAAGTAGCTACAGAGGTTTTAAGAGTATTACAGCGCTATAAAGATTTACAAGATATAATCGCAATATTGGGAATGGAAGAGTTATCTGAGGAGGATAAGTTGATAGTTGCCAGAGCAAGAAAAATTCAGAGATTTTTAACTCAGCCTTTTCATGTAGCAGAGGTGTTTACAGGCAGAAAAGGAGCTTACGTACCCATTGAGGAAACAGTAAGGGGATTTAAGGAAATTTTGGAAGGAAAACATGATGATAAACCAGAGATGGCCTTTTATATGAAAGGTACAATTGACGAAGTTGAGAAATAACATTTGTGAAAACTTTAAACCTTAAAATACTTACTCCAAGCAGGCATGTCTTTAGTGGGAAAGCAATAAGTATTACCCTTCCAACCCAAGAAGGGGAGATTACTATTTTGCCAAAGCATGCACCTCTTTTTTCTTTGTTGACAGAAGGAGTGGTTGTGGTAAAAAAGGAAAATGGTGAGGAAGAGTATTATGGAGTGGGAGGAGGGTATCTTGAAACAGATGGTAAGGAGGCTATTGTTTTAGTCTCGAGAGCTTTTGGACAGAGAGAGGTAGATGAGGAAAGTATAAAGAAGGCAATAGATGAAGCCGAAAAAGTTCTTCAAAAGGCGCGTGATATAAATGAAAGAAAGCAAGCAGAATCTCTTTTGCGCCGATCTACTTTAGATTTAAAATTATTACAAAAGCTTCGTCGCAGAAGGAGAAGTTAACAATTAAATAAAAATTTGATAATGAAACTTGTTGTAGTAGAATCACCAACTAAAATTAAAAGTTTTAAAAAAATCTTAGGAAAGGAAGACTACGAATTTTTTGCTACTTTGGGGCATATACGTGATCTTCCTTCTAATAAATTAGGTATCAAGATAGATGATAGATTTAGGCCTAGTTATCAAATTTTAACATCGAAGTCTAAAGTAGTTAAGAATCTTAAGCAATTGAGCACTAAGGTAGATGAGATAATTCTAGCCACAGATCCTGATAGAGAAGGAGAATCTATAGCTTATCATGTAGCCTGGTTTTTAGGTTATATAAATGAGAATTGGCCAGAGTTTAAGGTAAAAAACAAAGAGAAAGTGAAGCGGATAATATTTCATGAGATAACTCCTGAAGCAATAAAAAAAGCTTTACAAGAGGCTGGGTCAATACGAGAGAGTTTGGTTAAAGCCCAATTTACCCGCAGGATTTTAGATAGACTGGTTGGTTATAAAGTTTCGCCTCTTTTATGGAAAAAGGTAGGGAAGAATTGGTTATCGGCTGGAAGAGTGCAAACAGTTGCTTTAAGACTTGTTGTAGAAAGAGAGAGGGAAAGGGAAGAGTTTTCTCCAATAAAGTATTTTATTATTACTGGAGAATTTGAGGATGGAATAAAGATTCAGGCCAATCTTAAAAAACTTAAAGGAGAGGAGGTAGAAAGAAAAGAGACTTTAAATCTCTTTGCTGGGCCATATACTTATTCGTATACGATTGTTAATGAGAAAAATGTAAAAGAAGTTTTAGAAAGACTAGGGCAACAACAGTACAAAATTGCATCAATTGAAAGTAAAACTGTCAAAAGGGTGCCACCTCCTCCTTTAACCACTTCTTTAATGCAACAGGAGGCTGCAAGAAGGTTTGGGTATTCCTCAAAATATACTATGAAGCTAGCCCAAGATCTTTATGAAAGGGGTGTGATCACATATCATAGGACTGACTCTTTTAATTTATCTGCTGCTTTTCTGTTCCAAGCAAAAAAAGTAATAGAGTCCATTTTTGGGAAGGAATATTTGCCAAAAACGTCAAGGCAGTTTAAAACAAAGTCCAAACTAGCTCAAGAAGCCCATGAAGCAATAAGGCCAACAAAGCCTTCCCTTACTTCTAAAAGTTTAAATTTCTCTGGAGTAACCTCAGCTCATAGGAAATTATATGAACTTATTTGGACCCGAGCTATAGCAAGTCAGATGAAGGAGGCTGAAATAAAGGTTGTAAATGTTAAGATAGAATCTGAAGAGAGGGACGTTTTTACTTCTCGCTTTGAGTGGATTGTCTTTCCAGGATTTTTAAGGATCTTTGGAAAGCAAAAACAAGATGAAGAATTTAAAGGAAGTTTGAGGGAGGGGGAAAATATACGGCTTGTTTCTTTAAAAGAACTAGAAAAAGAAACATTGCCGCCGCCCAGGTATACTGAGGCATCTTTGATCAGAAGTTTGGAAGAAAAAGGTATAGGAAGACCTTCTACTTATGCTCCAATAATTTCCCTCCTGCAGGATAGAAGATATGTTGAAAAAAAATCTGGTTATTTTGTTCCAACCTTGTTGGGGAAGAAAGTATGCGAGTATCTGGTTAAAAGCTTTCCAAATATTTTTAACTTGAGCTTTACAGCAAAAATGGAGGACAGCTTGGATAAGATTGCCAACGGTGAGGAGGATCTTTTAAAAGTACTGGACGAATTTTATGGTCCCTTTGAAAGAAGATTACAAGAAAGTAGTAAAGAGGAAGGGTTTATCAATGTGGAGGAAAGAGTTGATGAAAGGTGCCCTAAATGTAGTAGAAATTTAGTTATTAGATTCTCAAAGTATGGCAAATTTTTAGCATGTTCAGGTTATCCTGAATGCAAATTTGTGAAAAATTTTCAGGAAAAGGTTGAGGGGGTTTCTTGTCCAAAATGCGGAGGAGAAGTTATAATAAGGAGGACAAAAAAAGGGAAACGTTTTTACGGCTGTTCAAATTATCCTAAGTGTGATTGGTCAGTTTGGAAACTTTCGAAAGTATGAATACTAAATTTATTTTTGTCAGCGGTGGAGTAATATCTGGGATTGGAAAGGGAGTGGTTTCTGCTTCCATAAGCTTTATTCTGAAAAGACTTGGGATTAGAGTTGTCCCAATAAAGTGTGAAAACTATCTAAATGTTGATGCTGGCACTATAAACCCTATAGAGCACGGAGATGTGTTTTTGTGTGCTGATGGAACTGAGGCAGATATGGATCTTGGCACATATGAGAAATTTTTGGGCGAAGAGATGGGAAGGATAAACTTTATCACCTTGGGCCAGATTTATAAAACAGTGATTGATAGGGAAAGACAGTTTGGCTATGAAGGAGAGGATGTTGAAGCAATACCTCATATTACAGATGAAATCCAAAGGCGTTGGCTTGAGGCAGTAAAAGAAAAAAAAGCAGAGGTAGCTGTAGTCGAGCTTGGAGGCACAGTTGGAGAATATCAAAACGTGCTTTACTATGAAGCTGCCAGAATTTTAGCTTTGAAAAATCCAGGAAAGGTGTTTTTTGCCCATGTAGCTTACATGCCCATCCCAAAACACTTAGGCGAGCCCAAGACAAAGCCAATACAGCTTTCAGTAAAATCCTTAAACAGCATGGGGATTCAGCTTGACTTTTTAATTGTCCGTTCAGAAAAGCCAATTGATAAAAGAAGAAAGGAGAGGTTAGCGCTTTTTTGTAACCTATACCCAGAGGATATTTTTTCCTCACCTGATATGGAGGTTGTTTATGAGGTGCCATTGTATCTTTTAAAACAAGGTTTGGGTGAAAGGCTGATCAAAAAGTTAAATGTTTCCAGGAAGACAGAAGATTTTTCAGATTGGCAGAGTTTGGTTAAGAAAGTAAAAAAAGTTAAGGCTGCAAAGCCAGCTGCTAAAATTGCCATTGTCGGAAAGTATTTTAAAACTGGCGAGTATGAGCTACGCGATGCTTATGCAGCGCTTTTTGATGCAATAGATCATGCAAGCTTTGTTTTAGGAAAAAAGGTCGAGACAGTTTGGGTTGATGCAGAAAAGGTTGAGAAGGAAGGGCCGGATAAATTTTTAAAAGGAGTTCAAGGAGTTATTGTACCAATCGGTTGGGGAGAGCGCGGTGCAGAAGGAATGATCAAAGCAGCCTCGTATGCTAGGGAAGAGAAGATACCCTATCTTGGTCTTTGTTATGGAATGCAACTTGCAATCGTTGCCTTTGCGCGCGATGTTTTAGGTTGGAAAGAAGCTAATACAGAAGAGAATGATCCCAATACCCCTTATCCTGTAATTCACTTTATTCCAGAGCAAAAGGAGCTTGTAAAAAAACGGGCCTATGGTGGCACAATGCGGCTTGGAAACTGGAAAGCAAAGGTAAAAAAAGGTACTTTAGCTTGGGAAATTTATGAAAAACACGGTTGGTTTGAGGATAAAGAGAAAGGAATCATAGTTGAAAGACATAGGCACAGATATGAATTTAACAACCAGTATTCAAAAGATTTCGAAAAAGCTGGGCTTGTCATTTCTGCTCGATCAGTTGATGAGGATTTGGTTGAAATAATAGAGCTGCCAGAGGGTAAGCATCCTTTTTATTTTGGTACCCAAGGCCATCCTGAATACAGGTCTACTCCTTTAAACCCTCATCCTGTGTTTGTTGAATTTTTACAAGTTGCTCTTAACTTAAAATGAAAGAACTAGGTAAAGGCTTTGTAAAATCAGTTATATATTCACCTTACGCAGTTTATCTTCTGTTTATTATTTCTTTTGCTGAGGCTTCCTTTTTTCCTATACCTCCTGATGCATTTCTTATTCCTTTGGCTTTACTTGATCCTTCAAAAGCGATATTTTTAAGTATAATGACTACTTTTGCTTCAGTTTTGGGAGGAGCTTTTGGCTATTTCTTAGGTTACAAAGGGGGAAGACCTCTTGTTAAACGCTTTGTTTCTGATGAAAAGCTTTATAAGGTAAAGCTTCTTTACAACAAATACGACGTTTGGGCTGTTATGGCTGCAGGATTAACTCCGATTCCTTATAAAGTATTTACAATTGCCGCAGGTCTTTTTGAGCTGAATTTTAAAAGGTTTATGTTGGCTTCGTTTATTGGCAGGGGAGGAAGATTTATTACTTTGGGAGTTTTGATTCATTTTTTTGGTCCGCAAGTGAAGCCATTCTTAGAGAAAAATTTTGAGTTAGTTACAATTGGATTCGTGGTCCTTCTTATAGGAGGATTTTTGATTGTGAAGAAGGTGGATTTTAAGAAAATTTAAGCTCCAAGCACCAAAACCAAATCTTAAACGAAGCTAGACTGATCTAGAGAGAGCTAGGATTAGTTTAAAAATTTCAAATTTCAAATGACAAATTTCAAATCAATTTCAAAATCCAAATGACAAAAAAATTTTTGACATTTGAAATTTGACATTTGTCATTGATTTGACATTTGGGCTTTGACATTTGACATTTCTTCACTTCGTCTTTTCCGGAAGCTGTAGCTGTTGCACTTCCGAAAAGCTTATCTTTTCCACGTATCTCATAAGCTGGCGGGTGCGGGTGGTTTGAACTTTATTGTATTGAGCTTCAAGCCGCTCAATGATAGTTCCAATTTTTTCGAACTCCTCAGTGTATTTTTCAAACTCTTTTTGAAAAGCTCTTATGTGCCCAATAATTTCCCGAATGTTTTGTTGGAATCTAAAGTTTTCATAGGCTTGCCTTATCATCCGCAATATAGCTGTGAAGGAAAAAGGGCCTGTTAGTATAACCTTTTTTTGCAGAGCCTCTTGCCAGACATCGTTGAATTTGTCGTAAATTACGGAAAAGATTGTTTCATTTGGTACAAAAAGGATGACAAAATCAACGGTTTTTTCCTCAGGGTTTATATAATCTCGGCTGGCAATCTGGCTTATTTTTTCCTTTACATCGCGCTTGAAAAGCTGGAAGAACTTTTTCTTTTCTTCTTTGTCTTCAGTTTCTGCTGCGCGACGCAGGTTTTCATAGGGAAACTTTACATCCACGTTTATTTTTGTTCCATCGGGCAAAAAGATGGCAAAATCAGGCCTTGTGGCTTTAGTTGATTGCTTTGTATTAACCTCGTAATCTGTACCTTTGACAAAGCCTGCCATTTTTAAAAGATCTTCTGCCACTTGTTCGCCAAACTGACCGCGGAGTTGGTTGTTGGAAAGAATTTTTTTCAAGCTTTCTGTGGTATTTCTTAACTTTTCAACCAATTCTTGGTGTTCTTTTACTGATTGGGCAAGGGCGTGGAACTTACTGATTCTATCCCTTTCTGCTTCTCTCAGCTCTTTTAAGGCTTTGTCTACAAGCTCTTGAATCTGTTTTTGTTTGTTTGCAAGATCAGTTTTTATTGCTTCCTTGTCTGCCTTAAGCCGCTCCTCTGAAAGCTGTAGGATTTTGTTCATTATTTCTTCCAAATTTTTTTGGTACAGGTTTGATAAAGTGTCTTTTAAAAGAAATTTCACAATCAAGAAAGCAGCTAATACTCCGATGATTATAGCAAGAACAATTGTGAGCATAGATTAATTATAAAGGAGTAAGTAATGAGTAGCAAGTAGTTGGTAGCTGGTAGCTGGTAGGTTTGAGTATTTATGAGAAGGTTGATTAATTCTGGCACTGGGAGTTATGAGTTTAGAGGCAGCTCAGGAGGTTCTTGATGAGTACAGGACTAGGTTATTGAAGGTAGGAGGTTAAATAAAATTCTATGTAAGTTGTGCTTATGTGAAGATTTGGAAAGCTATGTGAGTGTTTTTCAGGAAGAGCTAATTAGTGGAGGTAGTTTAAGAAAATGACCAATTTTCAATAACCAATGATCAGGCAATAAAATCTTAAATCCAAAAACCAAAATCCTAAAACTGATCTTAAAACTCTGCAACTTTTAAACCTTTCAACCTTCAAACCAATTCATCTAGTTCCTTGACAAATTTCAAAGAATACTTTATATTATAAACTGTAGGCGGAAAAATTTTACGCTTTTAGTTCAAATATGAA
>WFWI01000090.1 GCA_015491205.1 Candidatus Microgenomates bacterium
CCTTCTTTGGTTGGCGTTCATAGGTCCTTTCTATTTTTCAATTTTAAACCTTTTCTCCAGCCTCTTCAACCTTTCAACAATCCCTCCGTATTCAAGTTCATCATAAGGCAACATAGAAGGCTCGGTAAAGCCTTGGTCTCTCATAAGTATTGATTTTAAACTTGCCTTTTCCCTTATATACTCCCAAAAGGGCTCGTCAAACATATCAACAAACTCGGTCATAACACCATTTTTTATTGAAAACGCTGCTCCTTGCACAATTGGGATGCAATAGTGTACAGAAGCAGGGGAGTTGAGTTTTACCGGCATTAAAGGCTGGTTGTGGGAGCCTCGTGTGTCTCCGCCAACATAGTGGGCTACTCTAAAAACTCCTCCTATTTCCTCTGTTGCTGGGAAAATCTTTTGGGCTCTGACAATAGCTACAGGGTCGTCTTTTCCAACATATCTACCTGCAATGTGCTTTAAGCGGGTTATTGAGACAGCGACAGCCTGTTCTTTTGGGTATTCTCTTGACCAGATTGATTTTATAACATAACGGCGGGTTTCCCTTAAAAGCGCTGCAATATCATAAAGATCCTCCGGAGCATTGAGCCTAACAATTTTTTCTGCTTTTAAATACTCTGTGTCAATAATTTCAAAGGTAAACCCTTTCATTAAAGGAGGGGAGAGCAGAAGGCCAGGCGAGTACATAGGGTCAGCAAAGGCAAGGTAAAGCGGAAGGTTAAAGGCGCCAGGCTCAGTCTTGTCCATTGTAAAGACAATTACAGACTCGTTTTCCCGCTCCTTAAACTCGATTTCTGCCACAGCAGGCCCCATGCCCTTTACGTTTCCAGAAAAGGAGTCCTTTAAAATATCCTGGCCAGCTCCATAAAGGCCTTGGGATTTGGCAATTTTCGTGCCGTGCTTGAAAGCCTCAAAGGCCAGCTTGTGAATTTTTTTGTCTTCCACGCCTCTTTTGTGGGAGAAAAGAAGGCTTATGTCATCGCCTGTAAAGAAAACTCTGTGGTCAACAAAAAGCCCTTTGCCTTTTTTTGCTATAAACTCCTTTACGCCTTCAAGAAGTTTTTTTGATGGCTTTGTGTGCCCACCAACTGCACCAATATCAGCTTTTATAAGGGAAAGTGTAATTTTCATAAAAATAAAATGAGAAACTTTTAATTATCATACACCATCATACACTATACATTTAAAAAAGATTCTTGTCAAGTGGTAGATGGTTAGTAGTAAGTAGCGAGTAGCGAGATTGGTAGTTAGTAGTTGGTAGCTGGTAGTTGGTAGTTAATATTTTTTCTAGCTGTTTGCAGCTCACTACTCGCTACTTTTATGGTATAATATTTAATCTCCAGCCTAAACGAAAAATATCTTTCTTTAAGGCTAGGATTTTTATAAGTTCTTTCTTTTTTATGCAAGCGGCAATTTTGGCAGCAGGAAAAAGTTCAAGGTTTAGAGAAAGCTTTGGGGTAAACAAGCTTTTGCAACCTCTTTTTGGAATGCCACTTTTGAAAAGAACCCTTCTTACAGCAAGATACGCTGGCATAAATGAGTTTTTTATTGTGGTTGGCTATGAAAAGAGTAAGATTAAAAAACTTTTGGGCGATGGTAGGGAGCTGGGTGTTAAAATTCACTACATTGAAAATCCCGATTGGGAAAAGGAAAACGGTATTTCCTTTTTCAAGCTGAAGGGAAAAATTATGACTCCTTTTCTTCTTTTGATGGGTGATCACGTTATTGAGCCTGATATGCTAAAGGAGTTTTTAAAAACCCGGCTTTACAATGGCGAGAGTGCATTAGCAGTTGATTACAAGCTGGACAAGGTTTTTGACCTGCCTGAGGCGACAAAAGTTTTGGTAGATGAAAAAGGAAGGATAAAGAAAATTGGCAAGAAGATAAAAAAGTTTAATGCGGTTGACACAGGTGTTTTTCTTATAAACGACGAGGCCTTTGAAGTGGCAGAAAAGGTTATTTCCTCTGGCAAAGAAAAGCTCTCGGATATCATGCAGGCTTTGACAGAAAAAGACTACCTTAAAGGAGTTGATATTGGCCCTTATCGTTGGGTGGATGTTGACACAGCTGCAGATTACAAGGAGGCAGAAAGGCTTGTTTTCAAAAAAATAGTGGGAGGAAAGCCAAGCGATGGTTGGGTATCGCGTTATATAAACAGAAATTTTTCCACACCTCTTACAAGATTTTTGGCCCGCTTTGGAGTAAAACCCAATCAGATAACCCTGGCTTCTTTTGCTATGATTTCTTTGGCTGCCTTGCCTTTCTTCTTGCAGAAAGAAGCATGGTTTATTCCTGCGGCATTTTTGGCCCAGCTTGGTTCTATAATTGATGGGTGTGATGGGGAGCTTGCAAGGCTTCAGGTTAGCATGACCTCCTTTGGAGCTTGGTTTGACGCGGTGCTTGATAGAATAGCAGATACCATCTTTACAGCAGGCATTTTTTACTATGTTTTTCTCCAAAACCCTTCTCCTTTAACTTTTCTTGTTGGCAGCTTGGCTTTGGCTGGAAACATTTTGACCTCATATTCAGCTAAAGAGTACAAGCTTTCCTTTGGAAAGGATTTTAAGTTTTTAAATAAAAGGTTTGCCTTTGTCTCTTCCAGCCGAGATGTGAGAATCTTCGCGCTTTTTTTGGGGATAATTTTGGGAAAGTTGTTTTTGGCCTTGGCATTTATAGCGTTTGTGACCAACCTTTCTATCCTTTTGCGCTTTATAGATAGGCTTCCAAGGAGAGAGTATCTTAAGTAATTTTTACAGCCAGTTTCTTTCTTTGAAAATATTGTAGGAGATAAACATTAGGCCGAAGATTACAAGGATGATGAGTGTGAAGGCGTGAGGGCTTGTTTGCAAGGGTAGGCCTACGTTCATTCCATAAATTCCACTTATTATGTTTGGGATGGTTAAGATTATAGTAAAACCAGTGAGAAACTTTATTGCCCTGTTTAACTCATTGGTAAAGATTATCTGGTAAGAGTCGCGCATTGCAACCAGGTTTTTCAAGGTGATATTACAAATATCAAGGGATTGTTGGATACTGATTTGAAGGTCATCTAAAAGGTCTTTATCTTCCTCAAAAAGCGCAAGGTAGGTGCCGGATAAGATAGCAGCGATTATGTTTTTGGTTGGAGTCAGAGACAAGAGATACTCTTGCAAGATTTCTTCATATTTTAAAAGCTCTACAATAAGCTCATTGGTAATTTTGGAGATCTGGCTGGTTTTTTTTGCTATATTGTCCCTTATATCCCGCACTTTCTTTGTATAGCTTGCGGAGATAAGGTTAAGGATTTGAAGAAGGAGTTTTGTAGCCTGAGTTGTGGCTACTTCTTGAGATTTACATTTGTTAAGAAATTGCTCAATAAATTCTGATTTTTCTTTTGAGATGGTAATAAAATAGTTTTTAGTGATTATAAGGGTTAAAAGTTCAGTGTGTTTTAAAAGCTCCTTTTTCTTTTCAAAAGGGATCCTAAGGTAGATTATGATCGCGCCGTTTTCCCTTTCTATCCTTGGAAGCTCGTAAATGTCAAGGCTGTCGGCAATATCGGCAAAGTCAATCTGGGCAAGCTTTGCTGCCTCCTCAAGATTTTCTTTTGTGGCATTATCATAATGTATCCAGCACCCCGGCCTTTCCTTTTTAATCTCCCGAAATTTTTTGTCCTTTATTGCCTTAAAAAAAACCCTTTTCATGGCACTTCTTTTAACTTTTGATCGGTTTTGTTATGGAAAGTTAAATTATATCACAAAAAGGTCAAAAAGAGGAGGGGGCTAGAGCTTTCACCGTGCTTGCGACAAAATATCAAACAAAGGGTTTTTGGATTGCTGTTATGCCATGTTTTGGCTGGGTGGGGAAATTGTTGAGTTCAGAGTTAAGTTGAG
The DNA here is from genome assembly GCA_015491205.1 of Candidatus Microgenomates bacterium. Lineage (GTDB taxonomy): Bacteria > Patescibacteriota > Microgenomatia > UBA1406 > GWC2-37-13 > S141-128. The sequence continues at coordinate 3,876 of WFWI01000090.1, forward strand.
AAAAGGGAAGAGGGAGATTATAATATCCTATAAAAGTTTGCAAAAGGAATTATGCCAGTTGAACGCCCAATTGGAGAGCAGCCAGTAAATCCAGAGAGTGAATTGGTTGTTGATACAGCACGGGTGGCAGGTGTGAGATTAAATTTTGTTCCTAGGGAAGATTTTATGAGCCTCTCGCCAGGAGAAGTTTTTTTGTATCCCTTTTTGGGCCTTGTTATGTGTCAGAAACCACCCTATGGCCCAAGTGCAAATCAGCTTGTTTTGCCTGGGGGGAAGCTATCAAAAGGGGAGATAAGCGATGGAGAAGGGTCTTTAAAGGCAGCTGCTCGAGAAGCATATGAGGAGACTGGGATAGAACCTGATTTGCAGAAGCCTATTGGAGAAAGGAGTTATTCCTTCTATCATCCAGGCTCAGCAAATGGACGAGCCACCCAAGAAAGTGTGTGTTTTGGGAAATATCCATCTTTGCCGTTTGTGCTTCCAGACCAGCCCGGAGCCAAAGTAGATGGGGTTTTGGTGTTGGAGCCAGAGGAATTTAAATCATTGCTAAAGGGTGGACGGATAGAAGGAGTGCCGGGGGTTGTTTATGGTAAGCTCTCCCCATTTCCTGTATCGCTTTTGGATAGCTTAAGGGTGGAGGACCCCAATTTTGGACAAGATGCTAACTTACAAATGGATGATACAGCAATTAACGCTACAAGAGAAATAATAAAGGCTATACAAGAAGATTGGCTGCAAGAGGAGGCCAAATTTAAGGCTCTGATGGGAAGGAAGTTTTTGGCGCTATTGGAGGCATTAAAAGAGGAGGAGAGGTTTTCTGAAAGCGATTTAGATGTTGTAAAAAATAAAGTCTTTGGGGGGAGATTGAGGGAATTGGAGAATGAGAAAAAAGGCGTTGAAGAGAAGTTGAATATGCTAAACAAAATAAACTTCTTTTTTGCGCAAAATTTAAGTAATATTGATGCGGGAAGCGAACTTCTAATCGAGGCCTTATGGAAAGCATATCTGGCTGCTTTTATTGAATGGAATTTAGGGATATTCGAAAAAGCTGGTCAGGCAGGTTTAGGTTTTACCAAGGTTTTTGAGTGTTTGCCTGAAAGCGCAAGGGAAGAGGTGATTTTCCTTGTAGAAAAAAGGTTAATTGAGACCGGGGATGAGGTATTAAACATAATATTTGAGCTTTTTGTAGAATGCAACAGTCTATTTCTCCAAAGAAAAGGTGTTGGAGAAATTCATAGTGAATTGGATAAGAAATGGAAGGAGTTGGTTGGAGAGAACGTTTCTTTCCGTGCCGCCATGGAGCAGGTTATGGCTTTTTACAACTACATATATGACAAGTGGAAGAAATTAACTGGTGAAGAAGGTCCTTTTAGCGAAATTCCTTCTACGATAGCAGCGCTTCCTATTCGAGATTTTATTGATAGGGTAAAAAGGGGAGATGTTGATTACCTAAGATATCTTGTTATTGCAGCCACTTATGCTAAATTCAGTCAATTAATAGAGGAGAAAGGCTTGGGGCAGCCGCCCCTTATTAACAGCATCATAATAAATGCTGCTGAGAAGGAAGGGTGGAGTGCTGTTAAGGAATATAAAGAGTTATCGCAAGTAAGCCCAGGCTCTGGCATAAGGTGGTATTTAAGCGCTAAAGAAAGGGACTCTCTTCTTAGGAAGATTCTTGAGAGGGGAGTAAGGCTTTCTGAATTTTTTGATCAGGTTAAAGATCTATGGAGGATAATGGTTGTGTGGGAGGAAAAAGAAAAGAAATTGGAAGATGGGGTCGTCGAGTTTTTAAAGGAGGTAGTAGGGATGCTGCGAAAATTATTGGATGGAACAGAGATAAAAATAGGCTCTGTTAATGTCACAGGCAGCGAGTGCGAGGAGCAGTGGGAAGCGATAAAAAAGAGGTTAGAAAAGATGCGCATAGAAATCGTGGGTGAATCTAAGGTAAAATCCGCCGCTTCCTCCCCTCCTTTCGAGTGGATAAAGTTTGCCTTAGGTTATGTTATAAAAGAAGCTTGTCATTGGATAGAGTTTCAATTCTTTCCTGGAGTAGAGGAGTTTAGAGAAAAGCTTAGGGACGATATAAGGTATGCCTTGGATAGAATGTGCAGAGCGGGAAAAGGGAGGCAGCCGCTTTTGAGACTCCTTTTTGACGAGCCGATTTGGAGGATAATCATCCAATATTCCTCCCTTTTTACAAGACCAGATTAGGCGGAGAAGTTTTTACAAGCAGGGTTCTTATCCCTACCTTCCTTGCCGGCTCAAGGTCTACTTCTTCTCTATCGCCTATCATTACTATTTTTTTTGCAAATTCTTTGGCTTCCTCCTCGTTTTTTGGAAATCTGCCTTTTTCTTTTAAGAAAAGGTAGGTGCGGACATATTCAAAAACAACTGGGTGGGGCTTTGGCACGCCCATTGTATCAATTGTTGCCCATACCTTTTTAAACGGCCCAAACTCGCAATCCTTCCATTTTATCTGCCCAAGCCCAAGCCTTTTTAAAATTTTAATTGTGCCTTTGTAAGTGCCGTTTCTTAAAGCATAATGCTCAAAATTTTTTAATTTCTCGAAAGTTTCAATAAGCTTTGGGTCCCTTTTTATTGGAATTTTTTCAGCAAAGGTTTTGTCAAAATACTCTGCGATCTCTTTTAAAGGGCCGATTGAAAGGGTAAGGAAGGTTAAAGTGGAGCTTTTGTAGGAGCTTTTTTTGAGTTTGAACCAACCATCAAGATTCTCTGGAAATTTTCCAAAATGTTCTTGAATTTTTTCTTTATAAATTTTTTTTACAAGTTTGTTTCCTTCGGGAGTTGAAGGATAAAGCGTCCCATCAACATCCCAGATTAGATAGCGCATGGTAGTTGGTAGTTAGTAGTTGGTAGCTGGTAGTTTGGTAGCAAAAATAAATGTAATTACCTTAAACTACTAGCTACCAGCTACCAACTACCAGTATAATTA
>WFWI01000091.1 GCA_015491205.1 Candidatus Microgenomates bacterium
AGGTTGTGGTTGACGTTGAAAGTCAAACAGTAGAGGCACCTTCCTTAGGACTTAAGCGCTCCTTTGAGATTCCACCTTTTGCCAAGGAATGCTTTATCAAAGGAGTTGACACAGTAGGCTACCTTCTGTCGCTTAAGGATAAGATTGAAGAGTACGAAAAACGTATGCATGATAAGGGTTGGCCAGGATATTAAAAATTTTTCAATTTTAAATTTATGAAAACATATAAAATTGCTCTTCTTCCAGGAGATGGAGTGGGGCCTGAGGTTATAAACTCAGCCTTAACTGTTTTAAAAAAAATTGAGGAAAAATTTGGAATAAAATTTGAGTTCAAAGAAGCCCTTGTTGGAGCGGTTGCTATTGAAAAAACAGGCTCAGCCTTGCCTGAGGAGACAATAAAAACAGCCCTGGAGGCTGATGCTATACTTTTTGGAGCAGTAGGAGACCCAAAATTTGACAAAGACCCTTCTGCAAAAGTGAGGCCTGAGCAGGGGATTTTGGGCTTGAGAAAGCTTTTAAACCTTTATGCAAACATCAGGCCAATAAAAACCTATGAATGCCTTTATCACAAAAGTCCTTTGAAAAAAGAAGTTGTTGAAGGAGTTGACTTTGTAGTTGTGCGCGAACTTACTGGAGGAATATATTTTGGAGAGCCTCGGGGAAGAAGCGAGGATGGAAACAAAGCTTTTGACTCAATGGTTTATTCAAGGGAAGAAATACGAAGGGCAGCAAAGGTAGCCTTCGAACTTGCTTTAAAGCGAAGAAAAAAACTAACCTTGGTTGATAAGGCAAACGTTTTGGCAACCTCAAGGCTTTGGAGAGAGGAGATAAAAGAGTTTTCCAAAAACTACCCGGAGGTAGAAGTAGATTATCTTTACGTTGACAACGCTGCCATGCAAATCATAAAAAGACCTGCTGAGTTTGACGTGATTTTAACCACAAACATGTTTGGAGATATCTTGACAGATGAGGCCTCAGTTATAACAGGGTCTTTGGGCATGCTTCCTTCAGCCTCGATAGGAGAAAGGGACGGAAAAAAGCGCGGGCTTTTTGAGCCAATACACGGCTCGTACCCAAAAGCAGCGGGAAAAAACGTTGCCAACCCAACAGGGCAGATATTATCAGCTGCTTATATGCTGCGGTTTTTAGGAGAGGATAAAGCAGCGCAGGCAGTTGAGAAGGCAGTGGATAAAGTTTTGGGAAAAGGAGTTTTTACGCGCGATATTGATTCCCAAAATTATGTCTCCTGCAGTAGGTTTGGGGAAGAAGTGGCAAGAGAGATATAAAATAAAAATTCCAAATCCCAAATTCCAATGACCAAACAAATTCCAATTACCAAATTTTCAAATTACCAAAACGTTTGGGTCATTGGGTGATTGGAATTTAGAAATTGTTTGGGATTTGGTGCTTGGAATTTGGGATTTTTATTATTAGTACTCCTCAAGTATTTTTTTAATTTCAATTTTAAACGGGGGGAGTTCTTTTCGAACAGTTTTCCATACCCTCTCCATCGAAATTCCAAAATATGCATGCACAAGCACATCCCTCATGCCTGCGATTTTCCGCCATGGGATTTGAGGATATTTTTTTCTCAATCTAACAGGCAGATTTTTTACAGCTTCTCCGATGATTTCTAACCTTTTTATTACTGCATCTTGCTTTTCTGTATTAGCCAAGAATTCGCTCTTGGAAATACCCTTGATGTACTCTTCAATTTTTTCCAGACTTTCCAGGATATCCAATAAGTACACTTTAACTTCCCTGCTCATAAATGACCCTTTCTTCACTTAATATTTGCCTTCTTATAGAAGGTTTTATGGCTTTATATTCAAGTATATCCACTTTTCTTCCCAAGGTTTTTTCTAATTCGAGTTTTAGACCGATTATATCGAGTAAGCTTTTATCCTCTGGGAGTTTAAGTAGAAAATCCACGTCGCTTTTTTTATTGTACTTTCCTCTTACAATTGAGCCAAATACAGCGGCCTTTTTTACTCCGTGGTTTTTCAAAATGCCCCGAATTTTTGCTTTTAATTTGGTGATCCTCATAACTTAGATTTTAACATTTCTTGCAAAATGCTGAAAGGGTTAGTAAAATTATAACATGATGAATCCCTTTTTGATTGTCCTTATAATCTTCGGTGCTTTGGCGCTTTTTGTGGTTTTGACCTATAATACTCTTGTTGTTTTAAAAAACAGGATAAAGGAGGCGGCCTCTTCCATTGATGTCCAGCTTAAACGCCGGGCTGATCTTATCCCGAATTTGGTTGAGACAGTCAAGGGCTATGCTGCCCACGAAAAGGGCCTTTTTGAGAACGTTACCAAAGCCCGCTCAGCGCTTTTGTCAGCCAAGACCATGCACGAGAAGGCTCAGGCTGATAATATGCTAACTGCTACCTTAAAATCCCTTTTTGCTGTAGCTGAAAATTATCCTGAGCTTAAGGCAAATAAAAATTTTCTTGAACTTCAGCGCCAGCTTGAAGATACTGAGGACAAAATAGCCTACGCGCGCCAGTTTTACAATGCGACTGTTTTAGAGTATAATAATAAGATACAAACTTTTCCGACTAATATTGTAGCTGGTTTTTTTGGGTTCAAAGAGGAAGAATTTTTCGAAGCTGAGGAAGGGGAGAGGGAAAAGGTGGAAGTGAAGTTTTAAAGAAAACTCAAAACTCAAATCTCAAATGTCAAAACCACAACTCAAATCTTAAATCTATCAAGTTTTGAGTTTTAAGCTGTGGATTTGAGTTTTGAGATTTGAGTTTTGACATTTTTCTATGGTTTCACCTTACACTCTCATTTCACAAAACAGGCTTAAAACTTATCTTTTGCTTTTTGGGTTTATTGTCTTTTTTTCTGGAGTATTTTATATTCTTGGCGTAATTTTTAACTCTCGCCTGAGCTTTTTTATTACTGGGTTTGTTTTTTCACTTTTAGGTTCTTTTTCAAGTTATTGGTGGAGTGATAAAATCGTACTTAAGCTTACAGGTGCAAAGCCAGCCAATAAAAAGGAGCACTTTGATTTTTACACAGCCGCTGAGAACTTGTCTTTGGCAGCAGGATTGCCAATGCCAAAGCTTTATGTTATAGAGGATGATGCGCCAAACGCTTTTGCCACAGGGAGGAGCCCTAAAAACGCTGCGGTTGCAGCTACAACAGGATTGTTGAAAAGGTTGAATAGGTCTGAGATTGAAGGGGTAGTAGCCCATGAGCTTGCTCATATTAAAAATTATGACGTTTTGCTTTCTACAGTTGTTGCTGTGTTAGTTGGTACACTAGGAATGGTTGTTGATATGGCGCTTAACTCTGTTTGGTTTATGGGGAGTAATGATGATAGGAGGGAGAGTGGTATTAGAATTTTATTCTTTATTCTTTTCTCTGCACTCGCGTACTTTATTGGGATGATTATACAATTTGCTATTTCCCGAAGAAGAGAGCTTTTGGCTGATGCTACAGGCGTGATGATAACGCGTAATCCCCAGGGCCTTATTAGTGCTTTGAAAAAAATCTCTGCCTATCCAAAACAGGTTGAAACTTCTCCTTCCCTTGCTCACCTTTACTTTTTCAACCCGCTTGATAAGAAAAGAATTGGGAAGTTTATGGCCAACCTTTTTTCCACCCACCCACCGGTTGAAGAGAGGATAAAGGCACTGGAGAAACTTATGAAATAAAGCGCAAAGTGCAAAGCGAAAAGCTTTGAGTTTTAAATTGTAGTTTTTACTTTTGCGCTTTGCGTTTTGCGCTTCTTATCTTCCTTCTATTTCCCTAAACTCCGCAATTCTCTTTACCATTTCCTCAAGTTCTTTTAAAGCAATGTGTTGTTCAGTGTCGGTTTTTGAGCGGCCGGCCTCAACCAAAATTCCATCGTAAAGATAGCTCCCGTCCTCAAGCTTCATTTTCATGGCTTTGACGGTTGCTGGCACAATCTCCTCTTTCATCGTTGGGCCGTGAGAGTGGCTTGGATCAAAGAAAAGGGAACACCCTGTTGCTTTTTTTACCCTTTTTGCAATGTAATGCACTGGAGCGTTGCGATAATCTCCTTTTTCCGGCACATCCACTCCTCGATGAATAAGGATAGTTTTTTGGGGGAGGTTGGCATAAGAGACCAGTCCTTTCCAGGTTTTTTCCAAAGTTGTCTCACCTTTAAACTCCCTAGTGTTTGCTTTAGACAAATGTTCTCCTACCCATTTTGGATTTTTTATACCAACAAACCAGTTATTTTTCCTTGCATAGGCTGACATTACAAGAAGTGGCCAGCCAAGCTGGTTGACAGCTGGATTCCAGATCATAAGCTTGTCTTCAAATACAGGATCCTCAAAAAACTCAAGCTGCAAAAGAGGCTCCATAACCTCGGTTGCCACCAAAAGGCCAGTGTCTTTGACAATCTTTTTGGCAATTTCAACTGACTCTGGAGTGGAAAGGTGGCAGCAGCAGCCTCCGGAAAGTTTCACTTCCAAGTTTTCCATAAAAGTTTTAAAATCTATGCCCATTCCTTCACCTTTTGGGTTAAATTTAGTGCGGGATTTGAGGCCAACAACTCGCGTGCCCCAGATAGCAGGCCTGCCATTTACCTTAATTTCTGCAATTTTATAAATGTCTTTGATATTGTCTTTATCAACAGAGCATGGGCCAGCAATGATTCTTACTTTTTGAATTTTCCATTTCGAACCTGCGGGGTTCGGAATGGACCGATTTGATGCTCTGTTTCGAACCTGCGGGGTTAGATTTGGATTTTTAGGCTTTTTCATAAAGATTTAAATTTTAAACTTTTAACAATATCTGTCAACTTGATTTTGTTTTTTTTGAGAGTGTTTTCATCAGTCTCCTTTTTTGTAGGTAGGGCGATTGAAGTACCAAGTTTTTGACACTGGAGCGCAGCCACTTTGTTTGCAAAGTCAATGGCTTGGAAAAGAGAGTTGCCTTTAAGTAGAGCATGGGCAAAGGCAGCTCTAAAAACATCGCCCGCGCCTGAGACATCCTTTACTTTTGCTTTATAGGAAGGGAAAAGTTTCAAGGTCCTTTCTATGTACGATCGTGCGCAGGAAAGACCATTGAGAGTTGGGTTTACAAGCAAAGTGCCAAAGCGGGAGCAGGTTAGAATAATTTGTTTTTTTAGTTGTTTTTTCATATTTTCTATCGCTTTTGAAAAAGAGCTTTTATCAAAAAGGTGCAAAGCTTCATAAGGGAGGATTGGGTATTTGACAAGCGAGAGAATCCGCAAAGTTCTGCTAGAAACCTCAGTTGAGGGGTCAAAAATAATAGGAGCGTTTGGCTTCTTAAAAGTTAAAATTTGATCAAAGACTCCAGTTTGATGTCTGTCCATAAGGATAAGATCAGCGGCCTTTATAAGGGAAGGGTCAAGCCTGTTTATTGGTTTTGAAGGAGTAGAGTCCTTTATGATTGTTCGCTCATTTCCGTTTCCATTTACAAGCACGATGTTTTTTTGCGTTTTGCTCTGAAAAAAGGGGACAAGTTTTACTCCTTCTTTTTCAAGAGTTTTTTTTATTTCATATCCTTCTTTGTCTTTGGCAAGGCTGGTGGCAAAAAAGACTTTGTGGGAAAGCCGGGATAGAAGAATTGCGCCAAGGGCAGCTGGTCCGCCTATTGAAAAAAGAGTTTTTTTGCTGTTAATCTTTTCGCCTTGCAAGAGGTCTTTTGTTAAGAGTATTATTTCATCAAAGACGACTTGTCCAATTGCTAGAACTGTTGGCATGGGTTATAGCTAAAAAAAGGCCCCCCGCCTAAAACGGCGGGGGGCCTTAAAAACTTCCAAATCTTTTTCTTACACAAAAACCAGCCCCCCGCCTTTGGGAGGGAAAAAGAAGTAAAAGTAAAATTTCCAACTCCTAACCTTTCCCCTTTCCATATATGGAGATAATTTTAGCATAAAAGATTGAATTGGAAAAGTATCTATTATCAAGTATTTTGTTTTAAACTTTTCGTTGTAGCTTTGCGCTATCTATTTCATCCAGTTTTCAGATCAGCGACAGGATAAAAAGTAGAATGAATCCTAGCGTATAGGAAGAAAATGTTTCTGCTAAAAGAAGAGAAAGGAGGAAGATGATTACTAGCCTTTTAGTTTGATGTATTCTACTTGTGCCGAAGAAAAAGTGAAGTACAGCAAGGTAGGCAAGTGACAAGAAGAGAAAGGTGGGGCGATTTAAAAAATCTTTTTTTACCATAGTTTTTAATACAGATAATGGTTCAGGAGAAGGAGAAGGTGTAATAGTTGGGCCTTCTGAGAGTAGAGGAGAGACCCCAGTTCTTTTTCCTAGGTTTTCTGAGAGGTATTGCATAAGATCAGGGTTGTTTATGAATGGTCCTATAAAACCAGGCTGTATACAGACGAAATCTACAGGAGTGCCAGAGTCTATCCCTAATGCTACTTGGACTAGCTCTTCAACTTCCTCTCTGCTCATATTAGGGGATAAGTGTCCTCCTTCGAAACCTACTCCTAGAGCTCCTCTAGCTATAAGGTTTTTGAATATCCATTGGTATGTAGTCATCATTCGTCTTACTGCCTGAGGCCTTGTTTGCCATCCATTAAACTTAAAAAGAAATCTGTTTTTCCCCCATGGTTGCTTTAATATCTCATAGGCAGCTGCTTCATCAACCTGCACGTTATTTTTCCCTTCATATTCTATAAATCCACCACCATAGGAGCCGTAAAGCCCATTTCCAAGTTGAACCATAAGTTTGATTTTTGGATTAAAGGATGAGGCATAGATCCTAGCTAGGTTTACAGCAGAACGAAACCACAGCTTATTAAACTCCTTTACAAAAGGATCGTTTGGTGAAACAAGTCTTTTGCTTGGAGGTTCAAGGTTCTTTCCTTGTGAGGCAAAATATTCTTTGGCTATCCTTTCCCATTGGGGCCTTTGTGGTTCATTATAGATCTGCATTTCTCCGTAATACCCGCCTGACCAAACAACTATTCCTCCAAAATTTTCAGGCATGCTTTCAAAATTACCCCCCCAGGTTTTTTTAAATTCTTCGTTTATTTTTTTTAATAGTTCTTGTAGCTCTGAGGTGAAGGTTGAATCCCATGGAACAAAAGTGCCATCATCTCCTCTTGCTACATACTTGGCTCCTTTGTCTATAAGCCATTGTGGATATTTTTTTTGTCCAGTTCTGGTAAGACCTGAAAGATAGATTTGGATCCAGAATTGTTTATTCGTCCCTTTTATCGCATTTGTTTGTCGTTCAATAAATGAGATTAAAGGTTGGATGTTAAAATCATCATCTCTTGGCTCCAGGGTTGACCACCAGACTTCAGGGTCAGAGGAGGTATAAGCCCAGTTTAGACTCCAATCCCTTACCCAATGACAATAACCTACTCCTTGAAGATAGGGAGAAGGTACTTGGGCAAATGCTGAAGTTGTTGGGATGTAGGTTATAGCAGTTATAGCCACAATGAAAATTTTCAAGTATTTCTTAAAACTCATTTTTGAGACTTTTTAATAATTTTTGAAAAATATCAAGAAAAGAAAGCTTTAACTTTTTTAGCTCTTCTTCAGAGAAATTTTGTAAGACGTAGATATCACCTTTTATCTTTCCAGTTTCTTTTCGATTGTCGATTCCAATCCTTATTCTTAAAAAATCTTTTGTTCTTAACGCTTGTTCGATGGAGATTATCCCTTTGTGCAGTCTTGGCCCGCGAGCAAAATCTATTCTAAATTTACCGAGTGGAATATCAAGGTCATCGTGGGCAACTATTATTTGTTCTGGTTTAATCTTAAAATACTGGGTAAATTTTAAAACTACCTGTCCTGATAGGTTCATAAAAGTTAGAGGCTGGACTAGTATAAGCTCTTTTCCAAAAAGTTTAGCTTTTCCAGAGCGGCAAGTTAATCGTTTTAGTTCTTTTAGGTTTGCTCCGAGTTTTTCAGATAAAAAATTTATAAAAAGAGCCCCAGCATTGTGGCGATTAAGACTGTACTTTTCTCCTGGATTGCCAAGGCCAAAGATGACTTTTTTTGTCATTTTTAAAATTATACGCTATACTGTAAAAATTATGAAGCTTGCCAAGGACCCTTTTTCAGAAAGTTTTGTCATTTACGTTCCGAGCCGTCAGAATAGGCCAGAGGAGAGAAGGGGAGAGGAGATAAAATGCCCTTTTTGCAAGGGGAATGAGAAATTAACGCCCAAAGAACTTTTGCGATTGCCTGAGAAAGGGGATTGGCAGGTGAGGGTTGTGCCTAACAAATATCCTATTTTAGAGCCCCACGAGGTGATAATTCATACTCCAGAGCACGACAAGAGCTTTTTGGATATTCCTTTTGAAAATGCTAGGCTCATTTTTGAGGCTTATAAAAAAAGATTTAATTATCACAAGAAGCATACAGAAGGGGAGGTTCTTATCTATGCCAATACAGGCGAGGAGGCCGGCGCCTCCCTTTTGCACTCACATTCACAGCTTATTGTTTTGGATGGTTCTTTCAAGCCCTCCTTTCCCAAACCTCAGCCGGTTGAAAACCTGGTTGAGGAAAACGAGTTTTTTTGGGTGTACTGCCCGTCCTTTAGCCAGTGGCCTTATGAGCTTTGGATAAAGTCAAAGAGGGAGGTCTTGTTTGGAGAGATAGGCCAGGAGGAGCTTGTAAGTTTAGTGTTTCTTTTGCGAAAATATTTGAAGAGGTTAAAACAACTTCATGAGATCACGCATAAGTTTAAGATTCCTTTTTCCTATAATTGGTATATTTATCCTAAAAAGCCTTGGTATTTGAGAATTATTCCACGATTTGTATATCACGCCGGTCTTGAGCTTGCAAGCAATCTGACAGCCAACATTGTCTCTCCTTTGGAAGCTTCCCTTGCCTACAAGGGAGTAGAGAAGGATTACGCAAAGGTTTTGGAAAAGCTGGAGAAGTTGGGCGAGGATTAATACTCTTCTTTTTGGGTATCGATTCCCAAGAGTCTTAGGACCACTTCTTTTCTGTACCTTCTGTCTCCGCGGGAGTTAATTCTTATGGCTGGAAGTTTGCCTTTTTTCCCCCATCGCTTAACAGTTAGAGGGGAGACCCTTAAAAGTTCTGCTACCTCTCTTACAGTTAAAAGATCTGGCAGGTCATCTAAAGATACCTTTTTTTTACTTTTGCTATCATCTGACATAGTGTATATTATAGAAAGTTAAAAGTTAAAAGTCAAAAGTTAAAAATTTTATTTTGTTTTTATTTTTATATCAGCCCAAAAATTGGAAAATTGACTATTTTTTCCGATCGGAAAAAATAGTCAAAATTATTAAGGTTGGGGCTTGTTGATAGGCTAAAGTTGTTGTGTATTTGTTTAAGGCCTTGAATAATATTTTGAATGAAGTTTGCAAAAAGGTAGAGAG
>WFWI01000092.1 GCA_015491205.1 Candidatus Microgenomates bacterium
ATTGCAATTCAAAATTCAAAATTTTGAATTTTGGACTGTAATTTTTAATTTTGCATTTTTAATTTTTAATTTTAATTTTGTTTCAGCTTTTAGTTTTGAGTCTCTATTATGATCGCTTTAATCCAACGCGTAAAAACAGCGAGGGTAGAAGTCGAAGGAGAGGTAATTTCAGAAATCTCCAAGGGCTATCTTATCCTCTTGGGTGTTCTGGAGGATGATAACGAGGAAGATGCAAAAAAACTTGCTAGAAAAATTGCATTTTTGCGGATTATGAGCGATGATAAAGGAAAAATGAACAAGGACGTAAAGGAAGCTAGAGGAGAAATTTTGGTTGTTTCCCAATTTACCTTAGCAGCTGATTTAAGCCGCGGCAGAAGGCCCTCCTTTGTCAAGGCTAAGAATCCAAAGGAAGCAAAAGAGCTTTATGAATCTTTCGTAAACGAGCTTAAAAACTACCAAATTCCAGTAAAAACAGGCAGGTTTGGCGAATATATGCAGGTTTACCTTCAAAATGATGGTCCTGTAACAATCATTGCAGACTCCAAAAAGTTATAATTAAACTATGAGACCAAAACTTTCTGTAATCATCCTCTCCTACAACACAAAACAAATTACAAAAAACTGTCTGAACTCAATTCGAAAAGAGACAGATGTGAAAAAGCTTCCTTTGGAAATTATTGTAGTAGACAATAACTCAAAGGATGGCTCGCAAGAAATGCTTGAAAAGTTTAAAAAACAACACGAAGGAAAAAATTTGAAAATAACCCTGCTTTTGGAAAAAGAAAATTTGGGCTTTTCTAAAGCCAACAACAAGGCTGCAAAACTTGCTATGGCTGATACGCTTCTTTTTTTAAACTCAGACATCATTGTGCTTGACAGAGGCATTGAAAAGCTTTACAGCTTTTTTGAAAAAAAACAAAGAAAGTACCAGTTCGCTGGAGGAAAGCTTTTAAACAAAGACCTATCGCCCCAACCTTCCTGTGGACCGTATTATACTTTACCTATTATTTTTGCCACGCTTTTCTTGAGGGGAAACTATTGGGGTTTAACCCGCTACTCACCGGAAAAAACAAAAGAGGTTGACTGGGTATCCGGCGCCTGCCTTATGACAAAAAAGGATATTTTTTTAGATCTGGGCGGGTTTGACGAGAACCTTTTTATGTATATGGAAGAGGTTGAACTTTTGTACAGAGCTAAAAAAACTGGCTATAAAACTGTTTTTTATCCTGAAGCTCGATTCATCCACCTTGAATCAGCCTCCTCAAAAAAAAGAACCTATCCAATAATCCAAGTTTACAAAGGCTTTGCATACCTTTACCAAAAACACCATGGAAAATTAGAAAACCTCATTTTAAAATTCCTTTTAAAATTAAAGGCAAACATTGCGATCTTAATTGGTAAAATTACAAATAACAATTACCTTATAAAAACCTATGAACAAGCTAAAAAAATGGTTTAAGGCGCTGGATGACAACCTATTTAAAGCATTATTTATAGGATACATTTTTTTAATCCCTCTTTATCCCAAACTTCCCCTTATACCGGTAAACTTCACCTATATCGCCATAAGATTGGAAGATGTTTATTTTGTCGTGCTTTCTGCAGTTTTTTTTATCCAACTTTTGCGACAAAAACTCTCAATTGATCTTAAAATACTTAAAATTTTCATCCTCTTCTGGCTAGCTATTTTTGCTTCATTCTTTTTTGGCTTTTATGTTTTAAGAACCATTGATTATTTCCATATTGGACTTCTTCATACATTAAGAAGGGTGGAATATATGCTTACCTTTTTCTACGCTGCCTCGCTTATTAAAAACAAAAGGCAGGCAATTTTTTATCTAAAGCTCTTCCTTTTTGCATCATTCCTTGTAATGCTTTACGGCTTAGGGCAAAAGTACTTTGGTCTTCCAGCTGTCCAAACCATGAATCCGGAGTATGCCAAAGGAAGACTCTTGTTTTTAACACCTGAAGCTAGAGTCTCAAGCACTTTTGCAGGACATTATGACCTGGCTGCATATATTGTTTTCTTCTTTCCTATCGTACTATCTTTCTTCTTTTTTACTAAGAAAAAACGTTACTTCATCCTGGCTATTCTCTACCTTTATATTCTTATCCTAACAGCTTCTCGAATTTCATTTATCGCCTACTTACTTTCTGCCTTTCCTTTTCTTTTGTATCTGAGAAAATTCAAAACAGCTCTTGTTCTAACTTTAATCACAGTAGTTCTTTTAGTAACTAACAAAAGCGTTCTTGACCGCTTTGCTAGAACTTTCCAAGTTAAAAAAGTGCTCATAAATCAAAAAACCGGCCAGATTTATATCCCCCAAAAAATAAAACCAGATGAACTTCCAGCAGGCTCTTTTGCGATTAAAGTACAAGAAAACAAGCTCTTGGAAAAAATAGCAAAAGAGAAGACTTCAGAAAAGGAACTTATTGAAGCTGAAAAGCGAGCCATAAGGGATGTAGCAATCCAAATTGGATTTTCCACCCAAGAAGCAAATATTATTGCTGAAACACAAGATATAGAAAAAATCGAAAAAAAAGCCGAAAAAAACCCTGAGCTAAAGAGAAAAATTGAAAAAATAAAGCCATTCCTCTCAAAAAAAACTATTGCTCAAAATACAGAGCTTGCCCGCAAGTATTTAAAACCTGCTACTACAATTCTATCTGATATCTCTTTTGCAACAAGATTACAAGTTGAATGGCCAAGGGCTCTAGGAGCATTTTTCTCTTCTCCAATTTTAGGATTTGGAGCTGGGGCTTTAACTGAAGCCACTGATAATGACTACCTGCGCTGGTTAGGAGAATTTGGGCTTCTAGGAACCGCTCTTTTCTTATTCATCCTTATTAAGAAACTCTTTCTGACAAGCTATAAAGCTTATAAGAACTCCAAAAGCAAAGAAAAAATACTTTATCTTGGATACTTTTTTGGACTATGGGCTTTGTTTATTAACGCAAGTTACATTGATGTTTTTGAAGCTTCAAAGGTAGCTTTCACCTTTTGGATGATTTCAGGAATAATCCATCCGTTAATTGACAAAGAAAACTCAAAAGCATGAAAATTTTAAAAAGGATTTTAAAAAAAGAAGCTATAGCTCTTATCCTGATTCTAACTGTCGCTCTATTAGTAAGACTTTATAAAATAAATGCTCCATTGGCTGATCGTTATTCTTGGAGACAGGCTGATACGGCTTCGGTGGCCAAAATCTTTGTTCAAGAAGGATTTAATCTCTTAAAACCAAGATATCACGATCTTTCTAACATCCCTTCTGGAAAGGAAAATCCTCAAGGTTGGCGAATGGTAGAATTTCCGCTTTACAACGCCAGTTTTGGATTTTTATACAACCTCTATCCCAAACTCCCGATTGAAGTTTATGGAAGACTAATAAACATTTTCTTCACTCTGCTATCAATCTCCATTATCTACTATTTACTCTTAAAAGAGATCTCATTTTCAGCAGCTTTGGCTGGAGGCTTAACCTTTGCCCTCTCGCCGTTTATGGTCTTTTTCACCCGCGTAGTTTTGCCTGAACCAACTGCACTTTCTTTGGCTTTAACAAGCATTCTTTTTGCTTACCTTTTCTCCAAAGAAAAACATGGAAAGAAAACTGTTTATCTTTACTACTTTCTCTCTTTGCTCTTCTTTACTTTAGCCCTGCTTGTAAAACCAACTACTGTTTTTTTTGCGATTGTACTCTTTTACCTTTTTCTTAAACGCTATCACATTTTTACCTTTGCTAAACTTCAATTTTGGGGATTCTTCTTAATAGCCATTTTCCCTACACTTCTCTGGAGAATCTACATTTTAAATTATCCTGAAGGCATCCCAGCCTTTGACTGGCTTACAACTAAAATAAATACTCCTCAAGGTTTACAACCTATATTTTTCAAACCAGCTTTCTTCCGTTGGATATTTTTTGAAAGGATAAATAATTTAATTTTAGGTGGATATTTAACCTTTTTTTTCATCTTAGGCGCCATAAAAAACAAAAACGGACTTTTTACCAGTCTACTCTTATCCTC
>WFWI01000093.1 GCA_015491205.1 Candidatus Microgenomates bacterium
GCTTAGAATTTGTTTAGGATTTAGAGTTTAGAACTTAGAATTTTGTTTGTCTTAGATTTGAAATTTGGAAGTTGAGATTTTTCTGTCCTTCATGCAAGTAGGGCATTACAGGGGAGTAGGGTAAAGCTAAAGAACTTCCTACTTAGTTTTAAGTTTTGCGCTGTAGCTTTGCGCTTTTCACTTTGCCTTTTGCGCTATCTAATTTAGCCAGTTCCATCCAGCTCTGTCCAGCTTTTGTCCAGCTCCATCCAGTTTAGCCAGTTTAACCAGTTCAGCCAGCTCTGTCCAGTTTTGTCTATTTAATATTTAATTATTACCACAGGCAAAGGAGTTTTGTCTTTTCTTAGGGTTCTTTCTGTTGCAAGATATAGGGCAAGGGAGGAAACTTTTGTGAAATTTCTATCTATTTTTAAACTTTCAGAAATTCTCAAGATGTACCACAAGTCAAGATTAAAAGCTTGATTTCCTTCTTTGTCAGCTTTAATTGTGTCAAAAGTTGTTTTTTCTTGTAAATTAACAAGTGCGATTTTTTCTGCGTGGTCTCCTTTGAGCTCGTAAACTACTAATTTTTCTCGTAAATCTGAGTCCTTTTGTAGACCGCCAATCAAATTTTCTCCATAAACTATTTCTTGTATTTTAGCTAAAAGAGTTTGAGTTCGCTCTACAAGTGATCCCATCTGTTTTTTTACCTCTTCTTCTGTCAATCTTAGAGCTTCAAGAATTTGAGGTTGTGTTAAGGTAGTGGTTATGTCGTCTTTTAAGTTAACAATGTTTTTTAAAATCGCAGGCAAATTATCAGCAAAGCCACAGCCTGATTTTTCGGGATCATGCTTGCTATGATCGTCAATATGGAGCCCAAGGGCAAAGCCTTTTTCTGATAACTCCTCAAGAACCACCTTTATGTTTTTGAGATCTAATGGATTTTTATCTGCTAGGCATTTTAGAACAGCAAAATGAAGCGAGCCGCCCAAGGCTTGGGGAGCAAGTTCTGGAATGCTTCCTGTGGCCTCCCACGCTCTTCCATCAACGCAGTCTGGGTTTACACTTTTAGGCTCTACAAGAGTTTTGTAGTATCCCCTCCAAAACTCAGGTGAAGAATATTTTCCCTTGTGGTCTTTTAAAGGACACATAGAAGGTAATTATTTTACTACTCAAAATTTCGTTTTCAACTGGAGATTCACCTGGCAATAGGCATAAAAAGGCCAGGTATTCTAGTGGGGTTTATGGTTGGATCCAAAACCGTTGTATAAAGTAAAGAATCAGTATGTAGGTTGTATCTTCCTTCTAGTTCTTGAGGGGAAGTAAAAGGTTGGCTTTTTATGGTTTGGAAGTTGTGTGGGATATATCCTAAAATTTGTGATAGGGCAAGTTCTGAGCTCATCCGAAGAAGAGCTTCTCTAGGATCCATCCCTTGGGGGATAAAAAAGGTTGTATGATGACAAAGTTCTTGATTTCCGGTTGAGAATATGATTCTACCGTAGGCGCTAAAAGGATAGGCTGTTATAGTGTGTTGTAAAGTTAACTCCCTTTGTTGGTTTCCTCCGCCCCGTATTAAAGGAGTAGCCCCTTTTACCCATTTAAAAAAACCTCTAGCAATGGCAAATATCCGCGCTGCGTCATTCCTTCCATAGCTTTGTCTGGCCCTATCAATTTCTTTTTCGATAAGATAAGAAAGAGGAGGTAAGTTGTCAGGAGATAGATCTATATACCAGCCTGCTACAGCAATCTGGTTGCCTTGTTGATTTCCTACAGCCAGAATTTGTACAGTTACTAATGGAGGAAGACTATTTGAAAAATTTTCAGCAATTTTTTGGATCGATTCAGGAGTGGGTTTTTTGGGAAAGAGCTTATAAGTTCCTGCAATGCGAGCAGCATTGTTTTGGCTTCCACAAGGGCAGGGGATGACAACGTAAGTTTGGTTATTATCTGGATTGTCCTGTTTGAATCTAGCAATAGCTGTCAGAACACTCGCGAACGTAGTGTCTCCTCCAAGGACAAAAAGTAAGTGGGGAGAGTCAGAATTTTGAAGTAAGACATGAGCTAAAAGTTCAAAATCACATACAGAGAGGTTTGGTTTTGGATGTATAAAATCTGCTTTTCTAGCATTAGAGTTGGTTATATAGAGAGCTTGTTCTTTTAACATTTGCAAATTTGATTATTTTCCGTTTTTGCTGCGGGGCAGAGATTTTTACCCCGCACCAGAGCAGAGCACGGTGCGGGGTAAACCCCGAACCGTGCCGAAGGCTCTGGTTCGGGGCGAACCCCGACCTCTTTTGCAACTTCTCTTGCTGCGGGGCAGGGATTCGAACCCCGACCAACTGCTCCAAAGGCAGCTGTGCTACCGTTACACCACCCCGCAAGGGAAAAATTCCAAATCCCAAGCACCAAATAAGCACCAAATCCCAAAACAAATTTTGTTTGGAATTTGCAATTTGGTGCTTGGAATTTATTTGGAATTTGAAATTTGAGATTTGGAATTTTTTATTATACCATTTCCCTTGACAGGTTTCAGGCGTTTATGATACTATTTTAAAGTATGCCTGGAGCCTTTTGGTTTGGTTTTTATGGGTTTTTAGGCGAGCTGCTTCGCGGCCTTGTTGGGATTGCAAAATACTACGAGAAAAATCGTCGGGCTGGAACTTTCAGAGTTTATTACTTTCTTTTCTCCCTTTTTGTGGCTTCCTTGGTGGGTGCAGTTGCTGGGCTTTTGGCTGATTCTGATTTAACTTTTGCCTTTCTGGCAGGCTACGCTGGCACTGACTTTTTAGAAGGCCTTTACAAGATAAAATTTGCGCAGAAGTTTGAAATATAACTCTACATTTTTTACTGAAAGACTCAATTCTTCCTTTTTTTCCAACCCCAATTTACACACAAAAGTCATTATACGGTACGATCGTACAGTATAGTGA
>WFWI01000094.1 GCA_015491205.1 Candidatus Microgenomates bacterium
AATTTGACATTTGTCATTGATTTGACATTTGGATTTTGAAATTTGAAATTTCCCAGTTAAAAGGTTTTGTTAGAATGATTTTATGTTTACACCTTCGCAGACTATTTTACAAAAATACGCTCGTGTTTTAGTCAACTTTGCCCTTGGAGGAGGGAAGGGGATTAAAAAAGGTGAGGTTGTATATGTAGGCTTTGATGAGACCGCCAAGCCTTTGGCCCATGAAATTTTAAAAGCAATTTTAAAATCTGGCGGGCACGCGATTATGAGGATGGGCTCGGATGATTTTGAAAAGACTTTTTTAGAGCTTGCCAGCAAAGAACAGCTTGAATTTTTCCCCAAAAAATACTATAAGGCTCTGGTTGACACAATAGATCACAGAATTGCGCTTTTGTCCCACAAAGACCCGCTTTATCTTAAAGATATTGACCCGAAAAAAATAATTTTAGCCAACAAAAAGGTGCAAACTTTTAAAAAATGGCTTTTTGCAAAAGAGGATCAAGGCAAGCTTACTTGGACCTTAGCGCTTTATGGAACAGAGAAGCAAGCTGAGCAGGCAGGGCTTACATTAAAAGAATATTGGGAGCAAATCATAAAAGCTTGTTTTTTGGATTATGAGGATCCAATCAAAAAATGGCGGGAGGTTTTTGACAAGATTGAGGCTTTAAAGAAAAAAGTAAACTCAATGGGCATAAAAACTTTGCATTTTAAAGGAAAGGATACTGATTTGAAGGTTGGCTTAGGAGAAAAGCGAGTCTTTGCAGGTGGAGGAGGAAGGAATATTCCTTCATTTGAAATTTTCACCTCGCCTGACTGGCGGTTGGTTGAAGGAAAGGTTTATTTTGACCTTCCGCTTTACAGATATGGAAACATCATAAAAGGAATTTATCTTGAGTTTAAAAACGGCAGGGTTGTGAAGGCAAAGGCAGAGAAAAACGAGAAGCTTCTTAAAGAGCTTGTAAAACAAAAGAATGCAGATAAGGTCGGAGAAATTTCTCTAACAGACAGGCGGTTTTCAAGGATAGACAGGTTTATGGCCCACACCTTATATGACGAGAATTTTGGCGGAAATTGGGGGAATATGCACCTGGCCTTGGGCTCATCTTACCACGATTGTTATGATGGCGATGCAAAAAAGCTAAAGGCAAATGATTGGAAAAAACTTGGCTTTAATGAGTCACCCGAGCATACAGATATCATCCAAACCCAGGATAGGCGGGTGGAGGTAGAGCTTAAGAATGGAGTAAAGAAGGTGTTGTATGAGGGAGGGGAGTTTAGGATATAGTAGCTAGTAGTTAGTAGCTGGTAGCTAGGAGATCCTTGCTTTTGTTTATTTTAGATTAAGTAGCATATAAAAAAGATAGAGTAAGTAGATTAATATCAATACTCCTCCAGACCTTCTTTTGGTTTTCCAGCGTTGGAGGGTGAAGATGAAGAGGGTTACGAAAATCGTGAAGAAAAGGAGGAGGATGCTTGCTTTTAAGTTGTAGCTTACAACAGGGATAGTTTTATCAACTCCTTTTGTTAAGAAAAATATTGCGTAGGGAAAACCAAGGCCAAATAATATGTCAAAGATATTTGAGCCGAGGCTGTTGGTAACTGCCATTTCTGTATAGCCTTTGCGTGCAACAATTACGGAGGAGAGGAGGTCTGGGACAGATGTTCCAACCGCAAGTACTGTAAGCCCTATAACAGCAGGAGAAACGCCTATATTTTCAGCCAGCAAAACCGCGCTTTCCACTAAAAAATGAGTTGTAACGCCTATTAAAACAATGCTTATAAGAAACTGGTAAAAGAGATTGGAGGAGAGGTTGTAAATTTTGTCAAAAAGCAAAGTTATTGGTTTAAATTTAAAAAGGCTTGATTGTTCTTCTACATCTGCCTTTTTTATTTCAACATTTTTTTGGGAATATTTTAGCCACCTTGCCCAATATTTTACAATGTAAAGGTAAAAAAGATAAAGAAGCACAAAAAGCAAGGCTTCTGGAAAGGTTATTTTATTATCCTGAAAGCTCAAGAAAAGTATAGCTACAGTTAAGGCATAAAAGATAAGATCGCGCAGAATTGGCTGGTATGTGAGCTTTGCTCTTTTCACAAGCAAAGAAGCGCCTGTTATAACAAGCACATTGAAAATTGCAGAGCCAACTATTGTTCCAGCTCCAAGGCTTGGCACAGATTTTGCTCTTAATACAGCAAAAAGCGAGGTGAAAAGCTCAGGAGCACTGCTTCCAACAGCCATAATGGTTGCTCCTGTTACTTCTGAGGAGAGTTTGAACTTTTTTGAAAATTTTTCTAATACAGGCACAAAATATTCTTCGGTGATTATGAAGAGGAGGTAGAAGAGGATTGTGAGTGAGATTAAAGGTTGAAGCATAGAAGAATATTATATAAAAAAATGGCCAATGACTAATTGACCTAATTTCTAAAAAATAACCAAACCCCAATAACCAATTATCAAATAAATTCTAAACGTTTAAGATTAGAATTTGCCCACTTTGACTCAGCGACAAAATGAGGCAGGGTTAGGATTTGGGGTTATTTATTGAAAATATTAGTCATTGGTCATTGCGAATTTTTTAGTCATTAGAGAAATTAGGAATTAGTCACTTTGGCAGTTTTGGTTTTTTTACTCCAGCCCCAGCACTTTTCTTCCATTTACAGTTGCAATTTTAACAAGCTCTTCAAGTTCAAAAAAGCGGCAGGCTTCCAAGAGCACCCTTAGCTCCATCCACATGTCGCCATCAGTAAAAGGCTTGTGAAGATCGTTTATATTGTCGGTTCCCAAAGCCACAGTAATGCCTTCAGGCACAAGCTCATCCACCGGAGTTATGGCATTATGGAAAGGCACAAGTTTTTCATAGCGCGGGCTGTCTATATAGGCTGTGGGGCAGGAGATTACCATTATGTTGTTCTTTTTAAGCTTCTTGTAAATTTTCTTCCGATAGTTTTTTGGATGGCAGGCTAAAGAGATCATATGGATGATAACTGCCTTTCCTTGAAGGCCATACTCTTCAACTTTCTTGATAAAAAGCTCCGTTTCTTTTTCTTCTGGATCGTTTTTTTGATCAATGTGTACATGAACCATTTTGCCTCGCTTTTTTGCCTCGGAAAATAAAATGTCCAGGTGCTTTTCTTCCTTGCCTTTATCTTTGCTAGGCAGGCCTCCGATTATATCCACAAACTCAACTGCTACTTTGAACCACTCATAAGCTTTTTTGTCAATTAATCCATGAAGC
This sequence comes from Candidatus Microgenomates bacterium, assembly GCA_015491205.1. Lineage (GTDB taxonomy): Bacteria > Patescibacteriota > Microgenomatia > UBA1406 > GWC2-37-13 > S141-128. The sequence continues at coordinate 3,234 of WFWI01000094.1, forward strand.
GTCTGATTTATGAATCTTATGATGATATCGCCCTTGTATTTTTCCCTGACCTTTTGGGCGGCTTTTATTCCTTTGTCTTTTGCGTTAGGATCAACGTCTATAAAAGTTCCTATTGCATAAACCCCTTGCTCAAGCATTTTTTCTACCCCCTTGCACATCCTGTCATAAATCTCCTGCCAGGTGGAGTTTTTGATAATTTCTGTGTTTAAAGCCCATTTTTTTTGGAAGTCTATTTTTCCAAGGTGGAAGTTTTCTGGGGTTAAGGTGTGAGCTCGATCTAAATGGGCGTGAGCATTTACCCAGCCGCCTGATTTTTTTATTTTATCCAAAAGATATTCTTTTAAATCCCAGCCCAGATCCCTTTTTCTCATCTGTGCTTTTCTAAATTATAAAGCTGGTCAATTGTTTGCTTGGCTACCTCCAAGGAGGTAATAAGGGGAGTGTTTGTTTCAACTGCCATTTTTCTGATAAACCTTCCATCAGTCATCTCTTTTTCCCTCGCTCTTCTGCCAAAGGGAATGTTGATGATAAGGTCAAACCGGTTTATTTGTAAAAGGTCCTTTAAGTTTGGATGTTTGTGGGGCTCTGAGATTTTGTGGACAAGAATTGCTTCAATGCCATTTTTTTTAAGGAATTTGTGGGTTTTGTAGGTGGCATAAATTTTGTATCCAAGCTCAGAGAGCTTTTTAATATAGGGCAAGAGCTTGATTTTATTCTCCCTTTTTCCGATTGATAAGAGCACGGTTTTTTCCTTTCTCTGAGCAAGCCTCATCTGAAGCGTATAAAGTTCAATAAACCCTGGAGAGGCGTTCTGATTAAAAGCATCAGAGGCCATAAAAGTTGCCAGTTTTTCTTCAAAGATTGTGTTTGGAGTTTCTAAGGCTACAACTTCTGCTCTTCCTTTGTAAAGTTTTACTTTTACTTTTCCTGTAACTTTTTCATTGACTTTATCAATAAAAGCGTTTAAATCTTGCATTAAAGGCTCGTACCAAAGTCCGCCATAGCAAAGGTAGGCCCATTTTGTATCTACTATTGCTTTAAACTCATTTTCCAGCCTTGTGCAGACGTATTTTTCAAGATCTTTGTGAGCGGTGATTATAATTTCTGCAGCTGGTGCTTCATAAACTCCGCGGACTTTTAGGCCTACAACTCTATCTTCAATATGAATTGAAATTCCAACTCCATGTTTTGCACCTATTTTATTAAGTTTCATTATTAAATCTGCCAGTTTCATCTGCTTTCCATTTAAAGCGACAGGAAGACCTTTTACAAATTCAAGTTCTATAATTTCGGGTTTGTTGGGCGCTTTTTCAGGCAGGTTGCAAATCTGAAGAATTTTTTTCAAAGGCGGGATAAGGCTTGGGTTTTCTATCTCTCCGCCCTCACCTGTTACCCCCCACATGTTGTCGTCGTAAGAATAGGGCTTGTCAAAGGTTTGTTTTACTGGAATACCGTGTTTTTTAGCATATTCAAGCTCTTCATCCCTTCCCATAGACCATTCTCTTACTGGCGCAATGATTTTTATGTCAGGGTTCAGTGCCAAAGCTGTGCCTTCAATTCTTACCTGATCGTTTCCTTTTCCAGTGCAGCCGTGGGCTATTGTATCAGCTCCTTCCAAAGCAGCAATTTTTACAGCCCATTTGGCCAAAAGCGGCCTTCCCAAGGGGGTTGAAAGGTAATACCTTCCCTGGTACATTCCATTGGCTTTTATGCCGCGGGAGATGTAATCTCGGGCAAATTCATCCTTTGCATCAATAACATAGGCTTTGACAGCACCAAGTTTTAGAGCTTTCTCTTTTATCTTTTTCAAATCATCTGCTTGTTGGCCAATATCCAAGGTCAAGGCTATAATCTCGGCTTTGTACTCTTCTTGAATCCATTTGAGCATAACTGAAGTGTCAAGCCCGCCGGAGTAGAGAAGAACAACTTTTTTTACTTCTCCTTTTTTTCCTTCGTAAGAAGCAATTTTGTAGTAAATTTTATCTTTTTGCATTAAGTTTCTTTTAATTTTTTGAAATTTTCGCTTGACTTTTTTAAAAATTTAAGATAATGTTAAATCAGTTATGAAAAAAAGTCAAGCGCTTTTTGAAAAATTTTTTCTTTTAAATGCTTCGGGTGTAAAATGCACGACAAAGGAGGATTTAGAGGAGGTTTTGGAG
>WFWI01000095.1 GCA_015491205.1 Candidatus Microgenomates bacterium
GTCTTTGATGTTTATCCTTAATGAAGGTTTCAAGGGTTGATGTGGTTTTTACTATTCGGCAATCTACAGGCTTTTGAGTATCAGGATTTATTAAGACTATGCAGTAGTTAAAATCGTCCTTATATGTATCTGGACAGTTTGATTTATCGGAGCGTAGGAAGAAAGGATAGTTCGCTGGTGTTCTTTCTTCTAATCTTCCGTATTTACTTGTTTTTTTTGCTTTTAGTGTTAAAATATTTATACCCTTGTGGTTGGTGTTTTTGGTTTGGGGCTATGCCCCTTTCCTTATTCCCTTCTAAAAATTAAATATCATTTTTTTTATTCTGTCAAATCCTTATTAATCAAGCGTTAAAATGACGTCAAGACGTCATGAAGTCAAGAAGTCATATCCTCATAAGTGCTTTGCTTTCGGGCTTTGCTTTGGCTTATTAGCTAACAAAATGAGTGAGTGAGCGAAGTCAAGGGCGTTAGTCTGCGTTAGCAGATTGCCCGAAGGGCAACCCTTGACGGAGCGAACGAACGAATTACAATTTTTTTCTGCCAAAGCAAAGCATTAGAATTCATATTCTTCCTCTTTAGTATCCTCTCCGTGATATATGAGATTAATAGACTTTTCAAGGTTTTTCAAAAACTTTAGAAAAATCTTTACTTTTGCTTTGTTTAAATAAAGTGCTTTTCCGGATGTGCTTATCCAAAGATAAGGTGTTTTATCCTTGATTACTACCTTGTATTTTCCAACACTACGGGGAAGCTGATTTGCTAAAAATGCTTCAAAAACGGCAACAAGTTCAAGGAATTCAAAAACTCCGTTAGCTACTTTTAAATCTAAAATATAGACAGCTATATCTTTTATTTCTTTTGAGTATTTAAGACCGTATTCTATTCTTAATTCTCCGTACTCTATCTTTTTATCCATCTATCTCTCCTTTAACCATTTTTCAAAGTCCCAGCCTGTTATCCTGCTGAAACACTCGTTGAGTTCCGGATGGGTTTTAAATATGCTCTTTACTGCCGATACTTTAGCTCTGAGACTTTTTAACTCCTTTTTATGTCTTTCCTGTCCTTCTTGGTATCCTCTCTCGTAAGCCTGTGCCCTGATGTATTCGGCTTCTTCTTCAGCTCTTTCTATAATTTTTTTTGCCTCTTTATTTTTATCCTCTATAAGTTTCATCGCTTTTCTTTCTAACTCTTTAATCTCTTTTTCCTTACTTCTCTTGTAGCTGTTTACGTCAAAAAGTTTCCACATCAAGTAAGACAGTACACCTCCGACAATTACAGAAATTGTAAATAACACATATTTGAAGTATGCTTGTATTTGTTCATAGATAGTGTCAAAGATTATTTCAAGTGCGTGTAAAGCTACCTGTCTAAACTCTGTCCAGAAAACCAAACTCAGTATAAATCCTACTATTACTCCAAAAACAAATTCTATAAATCTCATCTTGCTTTTAACTCTCTTTGTATTCTCTCAAGCTCCTTTTCTACATAATAAATCTTAAAGTCTCCATCCCTCTTAAATGTTTTTATTCCTAATTGCTTTGCTAACTTTAAAAAGATGTAATAATCCCTATCCTCATCCTGAAGCTCCTTAGGTACGTAAAATACTCTTTGCCTATAGTGCTGTTTCCTGTACTCATAGGCTCTCTTTTGCCGTTCTTTTTTCCTTTCTTCAGCTAACCTTGCTTTCAGCTCCTCAAGTTGCCTCTCTAACTCCTCTTTTCTGCTCATTTTTTCCTCGTAAAAAATTTTATACAAGTATATCAAAAAATTTATTTACAAGCAAATCAAAATCTTTTTAAAAGTAAATCAAAATTGACAACCGTTTTGGAAAGCCGGGAGTGGATTTTGAGACAAATTGTTTGTAAAATTATCTTTAGAAGTCTGATTTTGAAGTTTGTTTGTGATTTTTGATTTTGTTAACTGATGTTCTTTTTGTTTTTTCCGTCTCGTCGTAGTTCCTGCGAAAAGCAGGCGGAGAGAAGATACTCCGTAATCAAACTCCGCTGGCTCGGCGGTTGCCGTTAAGGCATAGGTCGGAAAGGCCGGAGCAGGCTTTGCGGTCTGTGGCAAGGGTCGCAAGTCGGTACTTGGCAATTGAATAGGGCATTCAGGCGGTTTTTTGGGATTGGCAGTCCCAAAAAGTTTGTGCGAAGCTGGAGAGCGGGGTGCGTTTAAGAGACGCATGCCCCGTTCGGAGCGGGGTCTTCCTTTGTCAGCTTCGGCTGGCAGGGAGGTCTATCGCTACAAGGTTTCTCTTGGAAGCCGTCCGGCAGTTCGGGTCGTGAAGTAAGAGGGTGAAAGTCCCTCCGCCAGCTCCTCGCTGGTTGCCCTGCCCGTCGGTGCTCTATAACCTACCCAGCAAGGTTATAGGGTGCTAAGGAGACGGGTTAAATGTCTATCCGAAAGGATAGGCTAAAGGGTAGGCTCAAAGGGTGAACGGTTTAGCAGACCGTGAAGGAGTGCTGAAGGCTGTCAGCAAGTCCCAGACTGGGAAATTTCCGGCTTTCGTCCCAGTTCAGAGGCATAGGGGATAACTTGCTGAGCCTCGTAAGAGGTTAAGGCTGGAGCTCCCACCCTCCCTGAGCCTAAGGACTTCACGGCTACCTGCCAAGCCCGCTTGCTCCTACGGGAGTGGTCGGTAAGGGTTTAAAAGCCCTGACGGCTGTTAGGGAGCTGGGAAAAACCCTAACAGTTCGGCGAAAAACTCCTCACAGGAGGAGAACAAGCCGAACCTAAAAAGCGGGTGGGGGAGACGCCGTAGTAGCGATGAAGCACGGGAAACCGTGTGGAGCGAAGGGCGTCAGGCAAGCACGAACGAACCGCCTGAGTGCCAAGCCGTTTCCCGTGTTGCCAGCACGGGGAAGTACTCTTGCGGTTTGCCAGACCGCAAAGGAGGGGCTTTATTTTGTTTTTTGAGCCTCCGCCCCTCGGGCTCATTTATTATCAAAAGGAGAGGAGTTCTTATGAGTAAGCCTAAGTTCTTATGGGCTAATTATGACAGGTTATTTAGGGCTTTCAAACAAAAGAACGATTACCGGTATGGTTTACTTTCAAAAAATGGTTATATCATTAAGCCCACTAAAAACATCGTTGCCGTTCCCTTGATTGATGGGGTTTTATACCTTTTTAAACATCAGACAAAAAATGAAGCTGTAAAAGAAGCTCTCAAAAATTCTCTCGTGGACCAACATAAGTTTATAAAGAAAAACTTAAAACATCTAAACCAATCCATTAAGCTGGAGCTTTACACTATCCGCTATGACGAAAAGCTAAAACGGGTCTTAATTCAACCTAATAAAAACTATAAAAACTTTTTACTTAGGGAGCTGTATAAAACTACACATACTAAGTATCCTTACCGCCGTATCTGGTTCGGAAAAGTCAACCGCATAATGAGGTATATCAAAAGGTTAAAAGAGCATTCCTTTATGACTAATGAGCAGGAAAGGGCTATTCAGCATAAGGCAAGAAGATGGATTATAGAGGGTTTAACAAGCATTTATGGAATGAAGAAAAAAGAGGCTTTAGAGGCTTATAAGAAGTTTGCTAAAAAACTGTACTGGGAAGATTGAAACATAAGACCTTAATTAGAATTATGGTTAATCTTTGATTTTCAACATCTCTAAAGTCATTCTACTCTAAACCTTTAATTGCCATAGTTCCAAAAGTTATGATAAAAACCAATCCTACTATAATTGCCAAAATTATTGGTAGATATTCCATTACAGCTCCTTTATTGTGGCAAAGGCTTAACCATTATCAAATATGCTTTATTGATAAAAAGTTTCTGGAGCTTTCCGGTATCATCTTCAAACTCAAGTATAAAGTCGTATTTTGCTTTTCCTTTCAATACACCTTGGAGCTTCAAAACAGTTCCTCCATAGTCAATATGCACCTCAACAAGTTGCCTATCCAAACTCATCAGGTAATTGTCTATCAATGCCGATTGCGGTTTTCTCTGCACTTTTTCTTTTGCTTTCTTCTCTTGTGCCATTTTTTTCCCCTTAAATTCTCTTTCTATTAAAATTCTATCTCCTTTTTTCTCTATAAAACCATCAAAAGAAAACTTAGGGGATATATTACCAACCACCTCCAGTATACTCTCTATACAGAGAGAGTTATTATTTTGCCTAAATTCCATCTGATAAGGGTTTGCAAGGGTATAGCTTTTAAAGCAAGGATAATCAATACTTTCTTGTCTATATTCCTCTTGTCCTTTTTTTTCAACTATTTTATAGACTTTCTTAGGTCTGCCTGCTCTTTCTTGTTTTTCAAAACATTCCTCAATTAGTCCTTGCTCTTTTAGTTCCTGCATAATTAACTGTTCTAACCAGCTTTGATTGTTAAACACTTCTTTTAATAAAATCTGCCTTTCTACAGCTCCATTCTTTTTGAGGTATTCAATGGCTTTATCGGCATACTCCACAAGGTCATATTTTGCCTTTTTGTTAGGATTATTATTTTTAAACTCAAGTGGTTTAGCATATCTCCAAGCTGTTTCTATATCTTTTGCTTTATCTGGCTTATGAGGATAAACAAGGTCGTAATAATCTTGATAACTAAGCCCCAAGTATTTGCTCCAGCCTGCAACCACTTGGAGAAAGTGAATGTAAGAACCTTTTTTGTGGGTTTTAGCAAGGGTTGAAACTGCTTTTTCAAGGGCTGATTGATGTTCTATTTTTCTTAACTTATTCGCTATAAAAGCTGGTAAATATACGATTTTTCTTTTTGGTTTCTCTTTTTTATCCTCTTTTTGCTTTTGAAGCTCCTTTTTTAGTTTTTTTGCTTTTCTGTAAAGAGTATAAAAATCTATTTCCTTAGTGGCTTGCTGTTTAAGTTCTTCGGGCTTTGTTATCCATACAGGATGGTTTATCCTTTTGAAGCTGTCATCTGCCTTAAAGCCTTTCAGCTTAAAAAACTCATTTATAATACTTACAAATTCCTTTACATTCTCTAAATTGGTTTTGCCATTTTTATTCTTTTCATTTGGTTTAATAGGCTTTACTGCAAAGCTAAATCTTAAATTTTTACTTTTGGTTTTTTTAATCTCTAATATTTCTCTATCTATCCCTAAAAGCTGTATTAGTTCCTCTAATGCGTGAATAGATTTTTTGAATTTGCTATCTATATCTATGGTAATAGTATCAATGAATAACATATTTTCATCTGCTAAGGCTCTATACTCTTTAAATAGTGCTAATCTCTCAGCTCCGTTTTTGGTTTGTCTATATCTCTCCCAAAAGTCTGCTTTCAGCTTGATAGGGTTAGGGTGGAATAATATATCTAATCCGTGTCTTTGATGTTTATCCTTAATGAAGGTTTCAAGGGTTGATGTGGTTTTTACTATTCGGCAATCTACAGGCTTTTGAGTATCAGGATTTATTAAGACTATGCAGTAGTTAAAATCGTCCTTATATGTATCTGGACAGTTTGATTTATCGGA
>WFWI01000096.1 GCA_015491205.1 Candidatus Microgenomates bacterium
ATTTTTTCTCCCTTGCTAAAAAAAACTATTTGTTTTGTATGGTTCCAGACAGAAAGCTTTATACTAAATCAAACTTGAATTTCTTTAAGCTCTGGAATTACAAGGTGTTGGCGAACTCAAAGTTTACTGCTAAATTTTTGCAAAAATGGATGGGCAAGAGGGTTGAGGTTATTTATCCTTATCTTTCCTCTGACATTTTGAATTTGAAGGCTGATTTTGAAAAAAAGAAGGAGGGGATTGTGAGTATTGGAAGATTTTTTAAGCAACTTCACGCAAAAAAGCAAGACATAATTATAAAATGGTTCAAAAAAATTAAGCAAGAGGAGGAAGCGATCAATAATATTGAACTTTTTTTAGTGGGTAGATTGAAGGAGGAAGATAGACTGTTTTTTAAGAATGTGTTGCGCGAATCAGAAGGGAGAAAGGATGTTTTTGTTCAAATTAATGTTGCGAGAGATGAAATTCTAACCCTATTGGCAAAATTCAAATATTATTGGCATTTTGCAGGTCTAGGAGAGGATAATACTCCTGAAAAACAGGAGCATTTGGGAATCTCTATACTTGAGGCTATGGCAGCAGGGTGTATTGTTTTTGCCTACAGGGGTGGTGGGCCAGTTGAGATTATAAAGGAGGGTGAGACTGGATTTTTGTTTGAAGATTATCTTGAGCTAAAAGAAAAGTTTTTAAAGGTTTACAACGATAAAGATCTGCAAAAAAGAATTTCTTTTAACGCCCAAAAATTTGTCCGACAAAATTTTGCTTATCAAGTTTTTGCCAGGAGAGTAGCAGAAGTTTTTGAAATTTGAGTTTATGAAACTTTCTGTTGTTATTCCGGTATATAAAAATCACGCAATTTTTTTAAAAAGCCTAAGACACAACCTAAAATTTTTGAAGGACTGTGAAATAGTGATAGTGGACGATGACCCAGAATCCGATTTAAAAAAGAAGCTGGAGGGTTTTGATGTAGTTTATTTTAAGAACTCGCGAAATCTAGGTTTTGCTAAAGCCTGCAATCAAGGGGTCAAACTTGCCTCAGGTAAATACATTCTTCTTTTAAACAGCGATGTTTTTTTTGTAAAGGGAAAGGTGCAGGAAGTATTAAAGGAATTTGAAAAAGATAGAAAACTTTTTGCCATAAGCTTTTTGCAGATAGATGGGGGGCGCAAAGTCGGAAGAAATTTTCTTTATTGGAACAAGGGCTTTTTTGAACATAAAGGGGTTGATGACTTTTCACCAGGAATAAACGCCTGGGCTGAAGGCGGGGCCTGTCTTTTTGAAAAAGGAAAATTTTTGAAGTTAGGTGGCTTTTTGGAGATTTATTCGCCTTTTTATTGGGAAGATATAGACCTTTCTTACCGAGCTTGGAAGGCAGGTTTTAAGGTTCTTTTTTCTCCAGGCTTAGTTTTCAAGCACAACCATGAAACTACAATTAGTAAATATTTTGAGAGAAAAAAGATTTTAGAAATAGCTTACAGAAATGGTTTCTTCTTTATTTGGATTAATCTTACCGATAAGCTTTTGTTGTTATTTCACATTTTGTTCCTACCAGTAAGACTTTTGACAACCTCTTTGAAGGATAGAGCGTTTTTTTTCGGTTTTGTTTTAGCTTTAAAAGACTTTCCGAGAGTTTTGAAAGAAAGGCAAAGGGTTCAGAAAAAAGTAATGGTTTCAGATGCTAAAATCATCTTGCGTTTTAAGAAGGAGATTATTGGGAAATAAGAAAAGTTTCAGTAAAAACAAGATAAAAAAAGTGTAGGAAGATAGGTGACCATAGGCTTTTTCTATAAAGAAAGAGAAGACTTAATGCAAAGCTTAAAAGAAAGCTGGTTATCATTGTATACAAAAGCGCATCTCCTGTAAGTGCTGGTTGTGTAAACAAAATTGGAATTCTTAAAATAAAGTAGAGGACTGAGGCAGTAAAGGAAGATTGTAGTATATCTTTTTTCTCTTCATACAATTTTTTTAGGACAAATCCATGGGAGAGTATTTCTTCTGAAATAGCAGTGGCTAAATTTAGGGCTATGAAATTTAAAGTTAAAAGTTTAAGATTGAAGGTAAGATTTATGATCCCTACTGCTTTTAAGATTAAATAAGTTGACAAGATTCCAGCCCCAGTTAAGAGAGAGAAAGTTAAGTCTTTTGTCAAGTTTATTTTTTCTAACCAGAGTGTTTTAAACAAAGGCTTTTTTTCTATTTTTTGGATGAAATATATTACCGGACCGATAAAGATTAGAGGTTTTATTAGGAATTCATCAACTTCTATTGGAAGTTTGAAATAACTGCGATAAATACTCCAGACAATTAGGATTCCACCCCAAAAGCTCAGAGCTTTTTGAGTTAGTGAGCTTTTTTCCGGTTCCAAGGCTTTTTAAAAAAATTTTTATGTGCTAGGGGAGGGATTCGAACCCCCGACCCGGCGCTTATGAAACGCCTGCTCTACCCCTGAGCTACCCTAGCTTTGGTCGGAGCGGTGGGACTTGAACCCACGACCCCCTGCTCCCAAAGCAGGTGCGCTTGCCATCTGCGCCACGCTCCGTGAGGTTTACTTTCTTTTATATTTTATCAAATATTAGCTTTAGAGTCCAAACGTTGAAGAAGGCTTCCAACGGAAGAGGAGTTTTCCTTTATAGAAGATAAAGTTTTTTCTAGTTTTTCCAAGATTTCTTCTTTTTCTTCTAAGAGTTCTAAGATTTCTTTAGCCTTTTTTCTTCCTTCTTTTGTACCAAGAAAGTATAAACCTGCTGCTCCAAAGAAAAATCCTAAAAGAAAAGAGTTCCAAAAAGTCGTCCTTTTATCCATTTTTAATCTTTCCTTTTTTAACTTTTGAGGCTAGCTTCAAAGCAGTTCTAACTCCATTTATAAATCCAGCAATTTCTTCCAAACCTTCTTTTGCGTTCACTCCTGCTTTTTCAAAACTTTCAAGTACAAAATATATCTTTCTTATGGTTCTTCTTATTTCCCTTAGAACTAGAATAAGATGAATTCCTAGGGCTACAAGCAAGAGTGTTGTTAAAGTTAAGGCAATGTTTATAAGTAAGATTTGAATTTCGGTGCTCATAATTCAAGTATTTTTGTAATATTTCTTACAACTTTTTCACCACCTTTTTGTTTAGCCCAATAAATGTTGGCATAAAGTAGTGTTTCGAAGGTTCCAGCATCCCACCAATAGCCTTCAAGCTCAGCCCACGTTAGTTTTCCTGCTTTTATGTAAAAATTATTTACATCAGTAATTTCCAGCTCTCCTCTCCAGGATGGCTTGCACTGTCTTATGTAGTCAAAGACTTTATTATCATAGATATATACTCCTGTGACAGCATAACTGGAAGGCGGGTTCTTTGGTTTTTCAATTATTTCAACAATTTTTTTTGGATTCTTTTCGTCAAAACGAGGCACACCAAAACGCTCTGGATCTGGCACTTTTTTTAGAAATACTACTGCTCCTTCTTTAAATTCTTTCACCGGTTTTGAAATATCTGCATCAGTTGTGTTGTCGCCTAAAATTACGGTAATTGGGCCTCCATCAGCAAAGTCTTCAGCTAAAGCCAGAGCATCAGCAATGCCACCATCTGGTTTTTCCTGGTAAGCATATTCAAGGTGTGATACGCCAAGCTCTTTGCCGTTTTTGAGAACCCTTATAAAATGACCTGCATGAGGGCCTGAGACAACTACCATAATGTCCTTTATTCCAGCTTTTACAAGGGTTTGAATTGGATAAAAAATCATTGGTTTATCAAAGACAGGCAGAAGGTGTTTGTTAGTAGCATGGGTTAAAGGATAAAGCCTAGTTCCAAGTCCTCCTGCCAAAATTACTCCTTTCATAAAATTTAGGGTAAGATCAGAACTTTTAAGAGAAAAAGGGTTGTAAACCCTATTAAAACATATTCTAGAAAGATTTTCAAATTAAGGTCTTTTTCTTCAATGTGATGGTAAAGTCCGTAAATTATATAAGAGAAAGCATAAGCGCTTGTTAAAAGAAAGACGGATAGCTTGTTTTCATAAAAGAGATATAAAGCTATAAGATAGGCTAAAGATAGAATTGTAAAGATTAAAACCTTTTTACTTTTCATATTACAAAATATTTCCTTTTGTAATTATAAACAAACCGATAATTATTGTTGAGATAAAGA
>WFWI01000097.1 GCA_015491205.1 Candidatus Microgenomates bacterium
TCTTTATACAGCTTATAATCTTTATCAACCTTTTTAATCAGTTTGTAAAGTTCTTCGCTAGGATGAGTTTGGTCAAAAATTTCTCCACAGCCTGCTTCTTTAAAAAATTCAGCATGCTTGAACTGCTCTCCGCCTGCTGACCAAGGTAAAGGAATAAAAATAGCTGGTTTTTCAAGGGCTAATAGTTCAAAAAAAGTATTAGCTCCCGCACGAGAAACAACAATATCAGATACTTTGTACACAAACCCAATCTCATCACTTAAAAAGTGCTCTTTAGGAAAATAATACTTCCCTAACAATCCAAGCTCTCTTTTCTCTTTTAAAGCTCTTTCAAAATCCTTATATTTTTTAACTCCTCCTACCTGATGAATAACAACATATTCTTTAACCAACTTACTTAAAATCGAGAATAAATGAGTATTAATACTATGGGATCCCAAAGATCCTCCTGTGAAGTAAAGAACTTTTCGCCTATTTTTTTCAAAGCCTATTCCAAAAGGGTTCTTTTTAATCTTGAAGATTAAGGATCTTACAGGATTTCCAACCAAAATTATTCTCTTTTGAACCAATCCTGGAAAACTCTTTTTACTTGAAGGAAAAGATATCATTATTTTATAAGCTAACAAACTACAAATTTTGTTAGCCAACCCTGGAACTGCTGTTTGTTCATGCAATAAAATCTTTTTTTTCAAAACAAACCCAACCAAGCAAATTGGCACAGCTAAATAACTTCCAAAGGACAAAATAACATCCGGTTTCTCTTTTCTTAAAATCTTGAATGCCTGCCATATTCCTAAAAAGAATCTGAAGAAATTTTTAAATCCACCTATCCCTCTAAAAAAAGAAAACTTTGCAGCTGTAAGATTATAAAATTTTATTCCTTCTACCCTTGCCTGCTTATATTCAAAAGATAAACTTTTCTCACTCTCTAAAGCATATTTCCTTCCAACAAATACGATTTTCACTTGAGGTTGTTTTTTCAACCTTTCTATAACCGCAAATGCAGGAGCTGGATGGCCACCAGTTATTAAAACTTTCATGTTTTATTTTACACTGTTTTTCTTAGCTATATTATAAAGAACACCCAACAAAAGATAAGAAACTAAAAGACTAGAGCCACCATAAGAAAAAAAAGGCAATGGCACACCAGTCATAGGTAAAAGATTCAAAATACCTCCAAGGTTAACTATTACATGAATTCCAAAATACAAAAGAATACCTGAAGAAAGTAAAATTCCATATTTGTCCTTAGTTGAAATAACTATTTTGAAAATACTATACAAAAACAACCAATATATAAAAAGAATCATCAGTACTCCTAAAAAACCTACTTCTTCAGCCACAATGGCAAAAATAGAATCAGTATGAGCCTCAGGCAGAAAGAGAAATTTTTGCTGAGAAAACCCCAATCCTTTTCCTAGCAATCCTCCATTAGAAAAGGCTATTCTTATCTGACTTAAATGATAACCTATTCCTAAAGGATCCAGCTCTGGATTTAAAAATGCTAATAAGCGCTTTAATCTATAAGGGGCTAAAATTATTGCTACTATTCCTCCTAACCCAGCTAGTCCTAAAAGACCCAAAAGGTAAACAAAAGGCAATCCAGCCACAAAATAAATTCCAACACTCAAGGCAAACAAGATCACAGCACTTCCCATATCAGGCTGCATGATAATTAAAAAGACTATCATTCCCAATAGAATCAAGAATGAGAAAAATCTTTTTCTTTCCTTATACAAAAACCAAGAAGAGAGATAAACCACCATAGCAAATTTGACAAACTCAGAAGGTTGAAAATTAAAAAAGCCCAAATTTATCCACCGTCTAGCTCCTCCAACTTTCTTTCCTACTCCTGGAATCAATACAACTATCAAAGAAAGTATGGAAAAAAAAGCTAAATAAAAAGCCAAGTAATACCATCTATGGTAATCAAATCGCGAAGCTACAAAAAAAACAAATAACGAAATCAAAAGCCATACAAATTGCAGCTTTAAAAAATAAAAAGAGTCCCCGTAAGTAATAAATCCTCTAACCGAAGACGCTTCAAAAACAAAAAATAGACCAATTCCATTCAAAACTAGCGCAAGACTTAGAACGTCATAAAATCTTTTTTTACTCTTGCGTATTTCCCTTCTTGCCATATGAAATCACCTCTTTTACTATTCTATTAAATTCTTCTCCTCTCTCAAACTCGTTGTTAAACATAGAAAAAGAAGTAGCTGAAGGAGAAAATAGCACCACTCCTTTTGCTTCGACAGCCTTCCTATAAGCCTCTAAGACTGCTTCCTTTAAATTAGAAAAAATTTTAGAATAAACTTTCTTAGGATACATCTTCCTTGCTTTTTCAAACACTTCATCAGTAAAGCTTCCTTTCAAAAAAAACACCTCTTTTACTTTAGACAACTCTTGTAACAGTTCTTCAAAAGGTAAACCTTTAGAGTCACCTCCCACAATAAGAAATATAGGCAAATTTTCAAACGCTCTTATAGCCGCAACACCTGCAGTTGGTGTAGTAGAAGTTGCATCATTTACAAATAAAACTCCATCCTTTTCTCCTACTTTTTCTAGTCTATAAGGCACACCTTTGAATTTAGAGATAACCCTTTTTGCTACTTTAGAGCTAACTCCTATTTCACTTGAAAATTTAAAAGCTGCTGCTGCATTTTCTCTGTTATGCTCACCTGGAAGTCTAATTTCTTCTCTAAAATCATCTGGTTTAAAAAGTATAATTTTTGAACGTACTTTATAATCTTTTAACATTCCTTTAAATCGTTGGTTTAAAAAAAGAATATCATCAGGGTTTTGGTAAAGAAAAATTGCTGCTTTGTCCCAAAGATATTCATCCATATTTTTGTAAAAATTCAAGTGATCAGGATAAAAGTTAGTAAAGATAGCGTATTTAGGGCTTTTTTTTGTCTTGTGCAATCCAGAAAGCTGCCAGGAAGAAAGCTCAAAAACAACCCAGGAAGATTTTTTCAACTTAAACAAGGCGTTTAAAGTATAAGAAAAAGGAATATTCCCAAGCAAAAAAACCTCCTTACCAGCTGCTTTTAAGACCTCATAAGCCAAATAGCTCGTAGTTGTCTTTCCGCGCGTACCTGTGACACCAACTATGTTTTCTGTTTCCGAAAGCTCCAAAAATAAAGAAAAAGTAGTATAAATCTTAGCCCCGCTTTTTTCTGCAATTTTTATAAACTCGCTTTCCCAAGGCACAGTTGGACCCTTAAGTACAAGAAAAGCTCCTTCAAAATCAGATTTGTTGTGGTTACCCAAAGTAAATCTGATATTCTCAGCTTCTTTAAGCTTTTCTAAAGAAGGCCGCAGCTGAGACTCTTTTTTTAAATCAGTAGCAACAACCTCTGCTCCAAGTTTGGAAAAAAATAAACAAGCATCTACTCCCCCTCCTTGAAGACCAATTCCTACAACAACTACTTTTTTACCCTGTATTTTTTCTCTAAACTCTTTAAGTTTTGTCATAAGTTATCTTAAAAATGCTATGGCAAGACCCAAAATAGCAAAAAGAATAGAAAGCAACCAAAGCCTCATAGTTACTTTTGGTTCTGGCCAGCCTTTATATTGAAGATAAAGATGAAGGGGGGCTACAGGGAAAAATTTTCTTTTTAAAAACTTTTTTGAAAGGAGCTGTAAGAAAGAGGTAAAAACTTCCAAAACTACCACTCCACTAATTATTGGCATTGCAAAAGTTTTTCCCAAAATAAGACCAATCACAGCAAATGTTGCACCAAAAGAAAGTGCTCCACTATCTCCCAAAAAGATTCTAGCAGGGTAAATATTAAAATATAAAAACGCTAATAATCCCCCCATCCAGATTGCAATAAAAAGAAGTGTAGGAATATCAAAAATAGAACTAGAAATTGCCCAAAAAGCAGCAAGAGATATCATTAAAGTACCAGTAGCCAAACCATCAAGTCCATCAGTTATATTAACTGCATTCGCAAAAGCTACAATAATAAACATAGCCAAAGGTATAAACAGCCAACCTAAATCTAACACTCCAATAAAAGGAATATAGAAAATATCTATCTTTAACTCACGATAAAGGAAAAAGCTTGGAACAAATGAGAATAAAATTTCCAAA
>WFWI01000098.1 GCA_015491205.1 Candidatus Microgenomates bacterium
TGTACTTTACTTAAATTGTGATATATATGAAGAAAAAGAAGCTATAAATACAACCTCAAAGGTAGTTCTCTCCCAGCTTTTGAAAAATGTTTCTTATCTCTTTCTGGATGAAGTGCAGTATCTTGATAATCCTGGGCTGACTTTAAAAATAATCCATGATCATTTTAAAAATATTAAAGTAATTGCGACTGGCTCCTCAAGCTTTGATATAAAAAATAAGCTTACTGATGCTTTAACTGGGCGTTATATAAACTTTACCCTTTATCCCCTCTCCCTTTCTGAAATACTAAGCCCGGCTAACCCAAGCAACAAAGTTATACTTAAAAAACAAGCTGATGCGCTTCTTGACCAAATCCTTCTTTATGGACTCTATCCTGAAGTATATACCTTAAAAAAGGTAAGTGAGAAAATACAACTTCTTTCCAACATTGTAGAAAGCTATCTTTTCAAGGATATCCTTTCCTTTCAAAAAGTCAAACATCCTCAAATTCTAAAAAATCTTGCTAAGGCTCTCGCCTACCAGATAGGCTCGCAAATAAACGAAAATGAGCTGGCAAGCCGGCTAAGGATAGATCACAAAACCGTAGCAAAGTACTTGGATCTTTTAGAAAAAACGTTTGTAATAAAAAGAATCTATCCCTTTTCCCAAAACCCTCGCAGAGAAATTGGCAGAAGGTACAAAATCTACTTTATAGATTTGGGAATAAGAAATATGCTTATAGGCGATTTTAACCCTCCAAATATAAGAAAAGATATCGGCGCTTTATGGGAAAATTTCCTTATAATTGAAAGAATAAAGAAGCTTTCCTACAAAAACATTCTGTTTCAACCTCTTTTTTGGCGAACATATCAAGGAGCAGAAGTTGACTACCTGGAAAAACACCTTCATCAACCTACTCTCCAAGCCTTTGAGATAAAGCACAAAAAAACCTTGCTAAGCAAGGGAGCAAAAAATTTTGAACGAAAATATAACATCCCAGTAAAACTTATAAACAAGGAAAATTACTTGGGTTTTATCATATAAAAGCAAACTAAAGTCTTACCAGGCGCCACCTTTGACCCCACAGGCGCAGGGCATCACACAGATGAGGAGTGGGTGGAGATAAGAAGTCTTGAGGTTTATGGGAAAGTTTTAAGAGAGTTTCTGCAATCTATTTCTTAAGCCAAAAATTCTATAGAAACTCCCAATTATTCCTCTGTTCATTTGATTAAACAATTAAACACAAACAAAATTTGGTTTAAAACCACCTCAAAAAAAACAATGTTATTTTTCAAAAAGCTTTACCCCTCCCTGCAAAACCGCCTGGAGGAAGATTCCGAGGCCGCTTAAAAAGGCTGCGGGCTGAAGCTCTGGGACAAGGGCCATTGGCAGGTTGCGGGCCAGGGTGTTCAAGCGGACAAAGACAAGAGAGTAAATACTTGGCACTCCTGCAATCTTTAAACCCTGTGCGCCGGCGCTGATAATCCACTCTCCCTTCTCAAGCCTTCTGTACTCTACTGCGCTTAAAATAATACTTCCCAGAACGTTTACCCCTATTGCATGCAAAGCATTTACCCCTTCAAAAACTTCTGAAAACTTTAATCCAGCTGCAATAACCGCATAATTGAAAAGCCCCATTGCAAGCCGAGCGCGAAGGGACCCTGGAAAACTCTCTGCCAGTTTTATAACCGCATAAGAAGAATTAAGATAGGATAAGGCTCGGTTTACACACTCTTTCTCATCCCCCTCCACTTGAGAAAAAACTCGTCTGTAAGCTTTAACGAATTCAAAAAGAGCCTTTGGTTTCTCCCACAATCTTGAACCTTCAAGCATTTGGGCTCTCCTTGATAAATTCTTTAACCTTGAAGCAGCTCTTTTAACCTGATTAAGCTCCTCTAAAGGAAGCCCATTTTCTCTGGCAAACTCCCATTCACCTAGCGTACCTTCTCCTTTCTCCTCCCTCAAAAAATCCCCAACCACCGCCCACGGCGAAAACTCCACAGAAAAGCCCATAAAAAATTCTACCAAACCACCCTAACTAAATATAGTTCTTCTTGTGTATGGTCGTATACAGGAAGCTTTTAAAGGAAACTTTTCGCTGCTTATTGCTGGGAAGAAAATGCTTCTGGTCTTCTCGCTCGTAGCCCTCGCAAGCTGTAAAGGTTAAAAATCTCGTGCAGCGCTCGCCTGGCGTCATCTGGCTGAAAAGAGCCGCCTGTACCTGATCTCTCCTGTGCTTCTTTTACCACAAGGGCAAATTTTGTAGCATAAAAGAGCCAAGCGTCATCCCAGCTGGTAAACTTAAATGGAAAGTCTTTCTTAATTCTTTCCCTAACTGTTTCCCAAACATCGTAATTTGGTGCCCTTCCTACGCTCTTTAAGTAATCTAATGCAGCAGCGTCATCTGGAAAATAGAGAGCTTTCTTCTCTACAATAAGTCTGCTTCCCATTCTTTGAGCTAAAGCCCCAATTGCTTCCACCGGGGGCATATCCGTAAATAGATTGTTCTTGAGCAACTCTTCAACCTGTCCCCTATCCAATCCTAAAGCGGATAACACACGCTCTGTCTCCTCAAGAATGCCTTCCAAGGCTTCCCTTGATTCCCTCCAAAGAGCCTTTATATAAGGGAAAACAACAGGTTGAGCAAAAATTCTACTCTCAGTTGGCCTTCTTGCTATAACCTTTGCAAGCCTATCTGGATTGATCGCATCTTTGTACATTTCATTCTCAGGATCTAATCTTACCGCGGCAGCCAACACCTGTTGAATATTTCCAGCCACCTGCTCTTTCATCTCTTCCCTCTCCTTCTCCAGGAGTTGTGCGAGAGTTTGTGTCTCTTCTGGCCCATTCATAGTTAAATATTATACCACAAATTGATCACCAACCAATAATTTTCTCTCCCACTCCCTCAGCTGCTGAAGCAATCCCTGCCGGCCAAGCAGCTAAAGGAGGAATTTTCCCAGCAAGAATAAGAATTATTAGAATCGCTATAGCTATGCTCCCTGAAAAAAGCTTGTGTTCTTTTATAAATCTTCCCACTCTCCCTGCGGCTTCCTCGACATCTCTTAAACGATCTTTAACCCACCCTTCCGAAATATAACCTTCGTTTACTAACTTTTCATACGCTTCAGCATTCCCTTTTGCTTTTTCTCTGCCTCTCTCTAAAAGGCGAATAATAACATCATCGCTCAAGACCAATCTCCTGGCTTCTTCCTCCTTCCACATACGTCTCAACGCCTTTGGATCTCTGTAGACCAAATACCCTATTCCTTCTACCACCACCTCCTCTGTAAGTGTAAATATTTCCTCTTCAGTTAAATTATTAAATAGATCCTTGAGTTCTTCAGAAGGAATTTTTTCATTAAGCATACCTTGCAATGAAATACCCTTCAAATTTTGATCTCCCTGCCCTCCTTTCTTAAACCCTTTTTCGAAAAACAGTCTTCTAAATTTGCTTTGAACATCTAAAGCGGGATCAGAAAGAACCTTTCTAAACCACTTAATATTATCCTTGCCATTTCTCTTGTCCTCAAAAAGTTCCCGGATCGCCTCTCTAGCTGCCCTTAAAATAGCCCTCTGAGCTTCTGGTAAAACTTTTTCTTCAATTTTCCTCCGTATTTCCTGGGTATAACTCCCAATTCCCTTAATAGAAGCCTGATATACCCCCTCTTCATACTCCCTTAACTGCTCTTCAAGTTGTTTTCTTGCCGTTTTCAACTCTGCCTCAACCTCTTCAAGTTTTGACTTTTTATTCTCTATATTCTCCCTCTCCCCCAATAATTCATTCCTCCTCCTAATGTTCTCCCTCAAATTACTCACCGCCTCACGTTTTCTTCTCAATGAGTCAAGCCTTTTTTTGAGTGAATTTATTTTTTTTTGATCCTGCTGTCCCTTCTCCTTACTTGGCTCTTCCTCTAACTCCGACCGTGTCGTTGATATCAGATTATCTAACTCCTGCACAGCTTCACTTACAGCTCTGCCATCCACATTACCTTCCTCATCAATCAGTTTTTTTCCCATCTCATGACCAGCCTGTTTGGCTAATTCTATATCCTCTCCAAGACTCTTTAGCTCTTCCTCATAACCTCTAATCTCCCCTTGCAATCTCTCGTAGTCTCCCTCAAGCCTTCTTACCTCTTCATAGCTTACATTCTTTCTCAAAGCATCCACTAAATTGCCTTCAATATGCAGCAATGCTGGCGTTTGGGTAAGATATTCAACAAGAATATCTTTTGCTAAATCATTCGGAGACTTTCCCGCAGCTTCCGCTTGTAATACCACCCAATCTTGTATTGCTAAAACCCTCAAGCTCTCCTCGAGAAATTTCGTGAGTTGCTTTTGTTTTTCACCATCCAAAGAAACCCCTTGGATGTCACCTACCTCGCCCTTCTCCACAAAAGCCTCTATCACCTCTTTCCGCTGGTTTGCCGACAAGGTTTTTAGAACAAGCAAACCGTTTGCAAAGTCGCTAGCCCTTTCCCGTATATCCTTTGTATCTATACCTTTAACTTCTTCCACGTGCCGTGTTACTTGCTCTTCAATAAACCGACCATCCAGCACTGCCAACTCACCTCTAGAAAACCTGTCTAAAGCAGCTGGAGTCTCTCCTCTGTTTACCAACTCCCTCACTTCCCCTAGCGAAGCGCCGCCCTCACCTCTAGCTATCCTTCCGGTTAATTCTATTGCTCTACCTTCAGTATCCATAAACTGTGCTACTCCTCCTGTTGTCTCCTGAGTCGTACCACTCATACCCCTCCCTTAAAACTTCCAATATATTTCTCCAACCTTTCAATAACCTCCCTTTCCTTTGCCTTATACTCTTCCTCTTTTGAAAGGATGGCGTATTTTGAGAAGATTGAAAGGCGGTCTGAGAGGGCGGAAAGGAAGCGTTTTAGATCATCCTCGGTTTTTATAAACTTCCAAAAGTCTAAAATAAATCCGGCTGCATCCCTCATTTGCGCGTATGTTATCTCCCCTCTTTCAAAAGAATCAAGCAAAGTTAAAGTAAAATCCTTAAGAAGCTCATTTTTGCGCTCTTGAGAAAGGGCTTTGTTTTCCTGCATATTTTAAATGTAACAATATAATCCTCTGCTGTCAAGAGTTTGTATAAGTCGGGTACATAGGTAACAGGCTCATCAACTTATGATTTTGATTATACCACTGAATAGGGGACATATAATTTAGGGCCTGATGGGGTCTTTCGAGGTTGTAGAAGATAAGGTATTCTGTAAGTTTCTGATTGGCTTTTGTTAA
>WFWI01000099.1 GCA_015491205.1 Candidatus Microgenomates bacterium
AAACTAAGGTGGTCACGGCAGGCCCTCCGAGTCGGAGGGCCGGATGGTAATTTTATCTTGACAAAGTGAATGACCTCTAATGCCAGGGTAGCCAAGGTGGTCACGGCACCGGTCTGAAAAACCGGGGATGGCGGTTCGACTCCGCCCCCTGGCACCAATGTTTTACGTCTACGTCCTCTATTCTTTTAAAGATAAAAAACTTTATGTCGGATACACTTCTGACCTTCGCAAACGCATAAAACGTCACTTATCTGGAAAAACTCAAGCTATGAAAAGCAGGCTTCCTGCTACACTGATTTATTATGAAGCTTTTCTATCTAAGACTGATGCTCTAAAAAAAGAAAAGTTTTATAAATCAGGTAGAGGACACGAGGTTTTATATAAAATCCTTAAGGATAGCTTAGCCCAAGTTAAAACCAAATAGGCCAAGGTGGTCACCACTGTAGGCTCTCCGACTCGGAGGGCCGGATGGTAATTTTACAACTTGATTAAAGAGATAATCCCTAATGCCAGGGTAGCCAAGGTGGTCACCGGCAGGCTCCGATTCGGAGCCGGATGGCGGTTCGACTCCGCCCTCTGGCACAGAAATAGTTAAAAGTTCAAAGTTAAAAATTAAAAGTTTAATTTAACTCTGTACTGAAGGCGTTGTTTCAAAATACGAATTCGTACACCCCCGGGGTGTACAAAATTCACATTGTTGTTTATCTCCTCGAGGGCCAGCGGATAACGAGGGGAACTGAGTTATTTGTGAACTGCCCATTTTACTTCAAAATCATCAGTTCTAAAAAACTCCTCCTTTACAAAATGACCAATAAACCAACCCTTTGACCGTTCATAAAGAGCTTTATCAGAGTTTAAATTACCTTTAGCGGGCAGTTTCATACAGTATAATTATAACTGTTTATGATTATTCCTGTATACAAACCTCCAGGCCTGTCCTCTTATGATGTGATAAGAAAATTTAAGAAAGAGACAGGTTTTAAAGGAAAAATTGGCCATGCTGGCACGCTTGACCCTTTTGCAGAAGGCCTTCTTATTCTTTTGACAGATAAGGATACAAAACGCTTTGAAGAGTTTCAAAAATACCCAAAAACTTATCTTGCTGGGGTAAAGCTGGGAGAAAAAAGCAATACTTTGGACGTTGAAGGAAAAATTGAAAAAGGAAGGCTCCGAAAATTAAAAAGGGAAGAGATAGAATCCGCTTTAAAAAAGTTCACTGGAAAACTCAAACAAAAAGTCCCTGAATTTTCTGCGGTAAAGCACAAAGGCAAGCCCCTTTACAAGCTTGCAAAGCAAGGAAAAGCTCCGATCAAGGAAAAAGAGGTTGAGGTTTACTCTGCAAAACTTATAGCTTTTAAAAATCCTCTTGTTACTCTTGAATTCACAGTCTCCTCAGGAACTTATATAAGACAGCTAACCTATGATATTTTTGACTCCCTTGGAGTAGATTCTTTTCTTTATTTCTTGAAAAGAACGAAAATTGGGAAATACGAAATAGAAATTACCAATTTTCAATGACCAATGACCAAACCCGCCTGCCTAAGCTGCCGCTAGGCTAGCGGGCAGGCCCGCCCGCCTCGCAAGCGAGAGCGTTGCGGGCGTGGCAAGTTCCAATGATCCAATTACCAAATTACCCAAACGTTTCGGTCATTTGAAAATTAGGTAATTGGAATTTGTTTGGTTATTGGAATTTGGTCATTGGAAATTCACTCTTCTATTCCTTTCTCCTTCATCATATTCTGAATAATATTCTGGGGGACTTCATCATAATGGGATGGCTCCATATAGAAGAACCCTCTTCCTTGAGTCAAAGAGCGTAAAACTGTGGCATAGCCCGAGAGTTCTGCTAAAGGAGCCTGAGCTTTTATAATCACAGCCTTTGCCTTCTTTTCGGTACCTAAGATTTTTCCTCTGCGGCTTGAAAGATCTCCGATTACCGTCCCCATAAATTCCTCGGGCACTGTTACCTCAAGCCTCATAATAGGCTCCAAAAGGGTTAAACCTGCTTTTTTCACAGCTTCCTGAAGAGCAATAGAACCTGCAATTTTAAAAGCAATATCAGACGAATCAACCTCATGGTACGATCCATCATAAAGCTCAACTTCAATATCAGTTATTGGATAGCCCAAAAGCACTCCCTTATCCATCGCTTCCTTAACACCTTTCTCAACTGAAGGGATAAATTCTGAGGGAATAACACCTCCTTTTATGCTATTCACAAACTTGAATCCTTCTCCACGAGGTAAAGGCCTCACCTTTATCAAACAATGCCCATACTGACCTCTACCACCTGTCTGTCTTATATACTTTCCTTCAGCTTGTGCCTCACCTTTTATTGTTTCCTTATAAGCCACCTGTGGCTTTCCAGTTTTAACATTAAGCTTCATCTCCCTCCTCATCCTTTCTGCCAAAACCTCCAGGTGAAGCTCTCCCATACCAGAGATAATTGTTTGGCCTGTCTCGTGATCTACTTTTACCTTAAAAGTTGGGTCCTCCTCAGAAAGCCGCTGGAGTGCTAAAGAAAGTTTTTCTTGATCACTTTTAGTAGCTGGCTCTATTGCCAGAGAAATAACTGGCTCAGGAAAGCTTATCTGCTCAAGAAGGATTGGACTTTTCTCATCAGCCAAAGTCTCACCTGTTTTTGTTATCTTTGGCCCAACTAAAGCTACAATTTCTCCTGCATAGGCTGTGTCAATCTCCTCCCTTTGATTGGCATGCATAAGAAGAATCCTTCCCACTCTCTCACGTGTTTTTTGATTAACGTTGTAAACGTAAGAACCTGATTTTAAAACGCCTGAGTAAATTCTTATATAAGTTAACTTACCAACATGAGGATCAAGCTGAAGCTTGAAGGCAAGCGCTGCAAAAGGCTCTTTGTGGGAAAGCTCTCTTTTTACTTTTTCACCAGTTTTAGGATCAACGCCCTCAATAAATTTCAAATCAGCAGGTGAGGGAAGGTAGTCTACAATCGCGTCCAATAGTGGTTGTACTCCCTTGTTTCTTAAAGAAGTTCCACAGTAAATTGGAACCAGTCGATAGGAGATTACTGCTTTTCGCAAGGCCTTCTTAAGCTCATCAACCGATAATTCTTCTCCTTCCAAATACTTCTCCAAAAGCGCATCATCACCTTCTGCTATCTGCTCAATAAGCTTTGCCCTGTACTCTTCTACTTTATCCTTGATATCATCTGGAATTTCATCGTAAACTGAGTATTCAACTCCTTGCTCATCCTTGTCCCAAACCAAAGCTTTACGCGTTAAAAGGTCAACCACCCCTTTGAATGAATCCTCCTTTCCAATGGGATAGACCATGACAGCTGGCGTTGCACCAAGCCTTTCCTCTATCTCCTTGACAGTTGCTTCAAAATCAGCTCCAAGCTTATCCATTTTGTTTATAAAGCAGATTCGAGGTACTTTATACTTATCAGCTTGCCTCCAAACTGTTTCTGATTGGCTTTGAACCCCCT
>WFWI01000100.1 GCA_015491205.1 Candidatus Microgenomates bacterium
ATATAGGTTTTTTTCTTGACCTCAAAAAACAAAAAGGAGCTTGAAAAGCCTGGATAGCCTGGGTCAGGGAGGAGGATTTCGTCTTCTCTGTCAGCCACAGCTGGGACAAGGTGGGTTAAAATATCCTTGGCTCCATGGCCTATTTGAACTGCTAAATCTTTGTCAACCCCAAAGCGTTTTTTATACCAGTTTAAAATTGCCCTTTCAAGCTCCTTTTCAGGTTTGTAAGAAGGGTAAAGGTAAGCACTTTTTTCTTTTACAATTTTCTGAAGCATCTCCACATATGCGGTAGAGGGAGGGTATTTTGGTATTCCAGCTGAAAGATCAAGGACTTTCCTGCCAGCTTTTTCCTCAAGCTCAGCGTTTTCCCTTTTAAGCTGGGCAAAAATATAGGGTTTGAGTTTTTTTAGCTTTTTGGCTATCATAGTTGTAAAGTTTATGTTATCATATTTTAACCATGAAAAAAATAGTCTTTTCAGGGGTGCAGCCTTCAGGCAATCTTCACCTTGGAAACTATATTGGAGCCATAAGGCAGTGGGTAAAGCTGCAAGAAAGGGAGAATCTTGAGCTTATCTTTTGCATTGTTGATCTTCATGCAATAACCCTGCCCCAAGATCCAAAAGTTTTACGCCAGAAAAATTTAGAGCTTGCAGCTTTATATTTAGCCTGTGGACTTGATCCTTCACGTTCAAAGATTTTTATTCAGTCGGAAAATCCAGACCATCCGTATCTAGCCTGGATCTTTGATTGTATAACCCCTTTTGGCTGGCTCAAAAGAATGACCCAGTTTAAAGAAAAAAGCGAGAAGCAAAAGGAGAAGGCCTCGGTTGGGCTTTTTAACTACCCAGCCTTAATGGCAGCGGATATTTTGCTTTATGACACTAACCTTGTACCAGTAGGCGAGGATCAGGTACAGCATATTGAACTGACGCGCGATATAGCCTCAAGATTTAACAGGCTGTATGGCGAGGTTTTTGTGATTCCTGAGGCTTTGATTGAGAAAAAGGTAGCAAGGATTATGAGTCTGCAGGATCCTTTAAAGAAGATGAGCAAATCAGATCCTAATCCAAAATCGCGCATCGAGCTTTTGGATGATCCAGATACGATCGTGCTTAAAATAAAAAGGGCTGTTACGGATTCAGGTAAAGAGATTGTTTACGACAGGGAGAAAAAGCCTGCGATTTCAAACCTGCTTTCTATTTACTCCGAGCTTTCAGGAAAATCCATAGACGAGCTTGAAAGGCAGTATGAAGGAGTAGGCTATGCTAAATTCAAAGAGGATTTGGCAGAAGTGATTGTTGAAGCTTTGCGGCCAATAAGGGAAAGGTATTTTGAGTTTATAAAAGAAAAGATGTTTTTGGAGAAAGTTTTGGATGAAGGAATAGAGTACGCCCGGGAGAAATCCTCCAAAAAGCTTGCACGGGTTAAAGATTTGCTCGGGCTGTCGCGATAAATGAAAAGGGTCGTTAAGGTAGAAAATCTTAAAAAATACTACGTTACCTATAAAAAGGAAGCCGGGTTTTTTGGAGCTATAAAGTCATTTTTTAAACGTGAGAAGAAAATAGTTAAAGCAGTTGATGGCATAAGCTTTGAGCTTTTTGAAGGGGAGCTGGTGGGCTTTATTGGTCAAAATGGCGCCGGAAAAACAACGACATTAAAATGCTTGTCTGGGGTTTTATATCCTGACGAAGGTAAAATTGATGTTTTAGGCTTTTTTCCGTTTGAGCGAAAAAAAGAATTTTTGAAAAAAATTGCTTTTGTTATGGGAAGGCGCGGGACTTTGTATTGGGACCTGCCAGCCATAGATTCTTATCTTTTGTATAAGGAAATTTATGAGATAGGGGAAGATAAATTTGAACGGACGTTAAAGGAGTTGTCAGAAATGCTTGATTTTGACAAGTTATTAAACCAGCCTTTAAGAAACCTTTCCCTTGGAGAGCGTATGAAAGCCGAGCTTATTGCTTCCCTTCTTCACAGGCCAAAGGTTTTATTTTTGGATGAGCCCACCATAGGGCTTGATGTTGTAATGCAAAAGGTTTTGCGCGATTTTATAAAGGAGTACAACAGGCGCTACAAAGCCACAATCCTTTTGACCTCCCACTACATGGAAGATGTAGAAGTCTTGTGCAAGCGAGTGATTGTCATTCACAAGGGTAAGCTTTATTACGATGGGGATTTGCAAACTTTAAAGAAAAAATACGTTCGGGCAAAAAGGGTGGAGATGGTTTTAAAAGAAAGGGTAGAGAGGGAAAAATTTGAAAAAATTGGAAAAGTAAAGGAGTATTCTTTGCCGCGGGTTGTTTTGGAGATTGAACGGGAAAAAGTGCCTGATAAGATAAAGGAGGTTCTTTCTCGCTTTCGAATCGCTGATCTTTCTGTTTCCGAACCTGATATTGCTGATATAGTAAGAAATTTCTTTTTGGAAAGCAATGAAAGTTTTTAAAACATTGGTTAAAACAGAGTTTTACACTTATTTGGCTTACAGGTTGAACTTTGTCCTTTGGCGCCTTCGAAATTTTTTGTGGCTAGTTTTTCTCTATTTTTTTTGGAAAGCAGTTTTTCAAGGAGAGATAACCCTGTTTGGGTATACAAAAAATGAGATCTTTCTTTACATACTTTTTGCTCAAGTTGTAAGCTCCTTTGTTCTTTCAACTGCAACCGGAGGGATTGGAGGGATGATAAATGATGGGACTTTGACGGATATTCTATTACTTCCTTATTCATTTTTTAAAATTATGGCTGCTAAAGAGGTTATAGATAAGCTTGTAAACTTTGCGTTTTCTATTTTTGAGATTTTCCTTTTTATTTTGCTTTTCAATCCTGAAATTGTTGGAGTCCAGCTTACTTGGCAGAGCGTTTTGATGTTTATTATAAGTTTATTGTTGGCGACAACTTTATATTTTTTTATTGCTCTAAACTTAGGCTTTATAGGATTCTGGTCTACTGAAGTTTGGGCTCCGCGATTTCTCTTTATGGTGGTCGTTTGGCTCTTGGCTGGCAATTATTTTCCTTTGGATGTTTTGCCAACAGGGCTGTATAAGGCCTTAAATCTTTTGCCTTTTCCTTACCTTGTCTACTTTCCCGTAAAGGTATTGTTAGGGAAGGCTGAAGTAGCTGAGGTGGCTGGGGGGGTCTTTGTACTTTTTGTGTGGACGTTAATTTTTTATGGTTTTACAAAATTCCTTTGGATAAAAGGTCTTAAAGTTTATACAGCTCAGGGAGCATGAGGGAAATAAAGCGTTATTTAAAAATTTGGTTGCGATTATCCTACAACTCTTTCTCAGCGATGTTTTTTACGCGATTTTCTGCTGTTATTTTTCTTTTAGGAAAGATTTTGAGATTTTCTTTTATCTTGATTTTTCTTTTGGCAGTTTTTTCCAAGGTTCCTGGAGCAGGTGGATATAGCAAGGAGCAGATAATAATTGTGTTCTTAATTTATTCTCTGATAGATACGCTTTCACAGTTTTTATTTAGGGAAGTGTACAGGTTCAGGCCAAAGGTAGTCTTTGGTACGTTTGACAAGGATTTAGTAAAGCCTGTGTCGCCGCTTTTCCTTTCTTTATTTGGGGGTGCTGACGTTTTAGACCTTATCACGGTAGTAATCTATACGTTAGTTTTTTTTATATTTTTAAGCAGTTTGGTGATTACTCCTTTGAACTTCTCTCTTTTCCTGCTTTTTTTGATAAACGGAGTGGTTTTAGCAGCTGCCTTTCACATAATAGTTCTTTCGATAGGAATCTTAACAACAGAGGTAGACCACTTAATTATGATTTACAGGGATGTTGAGAATTTGGGCAGGATTCCGGTTGATTTTTACGATAAGGCTTTGCGTTTTGTTTTAACTTATCTTCTGCCAATTGGCATAATGATGACAGTGCCTGCTAAAATTCTTTTTGGGCTCTGGAATGTGAAAATCTTGGGAGTGGCTTTGGTCGTTTCTTTAGCGTTTTTCTACGCGAGTTTAAGATTCTGGGGATATGCCCTACAAAAATATTCTTCGGCATCGAGTTGAGGGGTTGCACAAAATTTATTTTTTTGGTATTTTAACGATATTAGGGATCTATGGGGTGGTTTATAAAAAGGATAGTTCTTTTTATCATAATAACCATAATATTCTCTTTTGTAATTATTGGGGGGTATATATTTTTAAGTAGAGCTTCAACTGATGAGTGTTTTCTTCCGGTTTTGTGTACAGAAAAAGGGCAATACTTCTATTCAGGAGTTACAAAATATCAAGGGTCATTATCTGAGCTTAATAATAAAGCGGTTGTAATAGACAAGCAGGTTGAGGCGATGGCGTGGTTAAAATTTATTATTGACTATACTCTTTTAAGGTACCAGTTTGCTCCTGCTATTGTAAAATTGGATAATAATTTGAAAGAAAAGCTTAATTCTTTAGCAACTTTTGTTATTAATGCTTGGGAAAAATATTACCTTTTAATACCCTATGAAAATATTGATTATTATGGCTCCACCCCTGCGGTTCTTTATGATGTAGATAGTAGATTTGCGCTGTTTAACTCTGTCAGAGAGGTTTTTTTTAAAGTAGGGAGAAGAGGAGAGTTGAGGGAAGTATCGGATTTAGAGGCTTTTAGGACTTTAAAGAATAGACTGGCAAAATTTGAGTATTTGTTTAAGTTTTTTAATGAGTACGAGCAGATCAGGCCTCTTTCAATAACTCCTTTAACCGGAGGGATAAAAAGTTGGATAGGTACGAATCTTTCCCGTCAGGAGGTTAAAAATGGAGTATATGCAGTGGCAACTTTCTTGGAAAAGTTTGAGCCTGATGTAGAGGAGGGTAGAAAAGCAAGATATCTGCTCGCTCAAGCTTTAGACAAGTTTGTAAGAGAAGAGCTGGCAAGGGAGGAAAAGAATTTTGATGCTTGCAGAGTTTGGAGTGAGTTTTTTGGAAGACATAGGGCTTTGTTTAGAATCTGGTTTTATTCAGTGCCAGTAGATAGGCTGCCAGAATGGTTTTCTTATATGGATCAAGTGGAAAAGTTTTCCCTTGGGTGCAAAGATTTGTCCAAGGTTAGGGTAATAATAGGAGGTAGTGAAGAAGACAATCAAGATGTCAAGAATTTGGTAAATAAATGGAAAGAGTATATAGATTTTGTGAAAAGCAATCCCGAGATATTTGTAGATCCTTTGACCGAGCAGCATATTGCCAAAGTTTATCAACAGGAAGGTATAGTAGTATGGGAAAAACAAGGGCACAAAGTTTATGGTAATCTAGAGCAGCCTTTAAAGAATTTGCGGCAAACCTTGATAATTAAAGCATTTGAGACTAAAAAATTGGTTGGGACCTATTTTCCTTCTGCTTTAAAAGTTTGGCAGGTAAGAAAGCAGAATTATTTAAGGAAGGAGCCAATTGAGAAATATGATTATATAGTCTATGCAACCCCAAGACCTGGTTGGGATGCAAGGCAAAGGGCTCATACTTTAAGCGATTATCCAGGCCCAGGTGATTATCTGGACTATCTTTTAGTTCACAAAGTGTATATGGAGAAGATCCTTTCTGAATGGAAATATAGGCTTCCATTGAAAAGGTTTGAGTACGGAAGGTTTTTTGTGATAGACCCTAAGTTTAAAGATTTAAAAGGCAACGAAATACCAGAGGACTTTTCCTTTAATGCGTATTCGGTAAAAGTAGACTTTTATCCGTATTACATTAAAGGATTGGGTCCTATGATTCCTGATGTTAAGGAGGATTTGGAAGGGTTGGATACACCATTGAATGTATATAGAGAAGATTTTAACTATAAAGGGAAAGTATGGCGGATAGATACAGGTGGTATTCATGAAAGAGCTCACAAAACTTTTGCAGCTTTTGATTTGTATTTTGGGAATCAGGACGGCCTTTTTTGGAATATGTCTTTGCCTGGAGAGCAAAATGGTAATAGTTTAGAAGAAAAGCCCCAAAGTGATCTTTTAGCTTCTTGGAAGGAGAGTTGTAAAATTTTTACTACTTTAAGAAAGGAAGGAGGAAACTTTCTACCTACTACTATAGGAGAAGGATCATTAATGGTTGGTGTAAACACAAGGCAAAAGAGGATGTTTCCATTAATGTGGGAATTTACTTATCTTACGAGGCTTATTCCCGCCCCATATTTTATAGATTTAACAGATTTTTATAGCGAGTATAAAATAAAGATTAACTTACCCACAGGTTTTGCGATAAAGAGGGTAAAAATGTTTGGAGTGAGGAAATGGAAGGTAAGTGAGTTTCCAGAAGATTTTATAAAAGTGGAGAAAGATTCTTCTGGAACATATATTGTCTTTCCTTCGTATATAAGGGGCATGGATACTTTCAAATGGAATTCTTTTGTGGTTATGTTCATAGAGTTTGAAAATGGCAGGAAGGTCTCACTTCCTCTTTTCAAGCAGTTTTTAGAGCACATATTCTGGAGGTATGCGCGCGCTTCAAACAACGATTTTCCATATTTGATAGAGCTTAATCTTTTTCCTGATAGAGTCCCTCAAAATTTGGTTTCCTATCCAGTGAGTCGCCCAGAGGAGTGTGATAATTTAAGCCCTGCTGATATACGGCGTTTTGTTCAAGAGCAGCTAAATAATCCTAAGGTTGTAAAGAGATGGAAGGTTTTCCAAAGGGTTTTTCCAGGATCAGAGTTGAAAAAGGAAATAAAAGATGACAAAACAGTTTTTGCTGTAGTTAGAGTGCCAGGGCCTTTTACTTATTATGTTTATAAAGCTGAGCCTTATAATTTAGAAGTTCAAGACTCAGGGAATCCTTTACCTCTGGATCCTACGCAAAATATAATTGAGGATATAAATGTTTTGACACCGATCTCAACTCCAGTACCAACTACGACTTCAACGCTCACTGCAATCCCAACTCCCACACCTACACCGGTGTGTTTAACTACACCTGTTTCAGAAGATACTTTTGTGGCTTCAGGGTTGAGAGAGAAAAACTTTGGAAGGAGGGGGTATATAGAAGCTAGAAACAAAGGTAGGGTTATTGGACTTTTGAAATTTAGTAGTTGGGAGGATAAGAGTAAGGAAGGGCTTGAAGTTAGTTCTTCAACTTTAAGATTAAAGAGCTTTGGAGGACAACCAGGATTTAAATTTTATGCCACTTCTGTAGCTGGTGACTGGCAGGAGTACAAGGTGAATTGGCTGAACAAGCCCAATATTGGAGGAAAGAGGGGAAAAGTTGCTGAATATCAACGGCCGAAAGAATATTCTGTTGATGTAAAAGAAATAGTTAAAAAGTGGCAAGGGAAAGAATCGCGTTCAATAGCACTTAAGGGTGATAGCTCAGGATGGGCTTATTTCTATTCAAAAGAAAATTCTGCTCAAAAGAGGCCTTTTCTGGAAACTTGTTGGCTTCCTAAAGGTTTAGGTGGTTCTCTCCTTTCCCCATCTCCTACACCTACATCTGCGCCTGAGGTTTCACCTACCACATCGCAAGTGGTAAGAAGATGTGAGGACACTTTTGTGACAGAGGATACTTATGTAGCTCTTGGCAATCCTACTGCAAACTTTGGCGGGCGAGGATATCTTCAGGTGGCAGAAAAGGGAAGATTAATGAGTCTTTTAAAATTTGGGAATTGGCAAAATAGGGTAGGTGAGGGTCTAAGGGTTGACGAGGCTACTCTTACAGTTTATTCTTTTGGAGGAGTCGCGGGCTATAAGCTTGGCGCCTATGGTGCTCTTGGAGATTGGCAGGAGAGGAGGGTTAACTGGCAAAACAGGCCAAGAATAGGCGTTAAAGGAGGAGAAGCAGTGTTCAGACAGGTTGGAGATTTGGAGTTTGATATTACCTCAATAGTTAAAGAATGGCAACGAGGCAAGGGTAAATCTTTGATCTTGAAAGGAGAGAATGATCTTCCAGGCTGGGCTTATGTAAATTTATATTCCAGAGAAAGTAAAGGAGGTGCATTTAAGGCAAAAATTAGGACATGTTGGGTAGGAGGACAAGGAGGCACTCCAGTTACAACTCCAGCTCTTTCTCCAACGCCTACACCTACCCCTCAAATTTCAAGAGGCTTTAGTTTTTCTTCTCCCCCAGTCTGTAGAGTAGTTAGAAAAAGAGGGGATAGAGCTGATGTTGTGGTGAATTTTACAGTCACCGAGCCTGCACCCTCTTATGTTGTTTACTTTATTCAGGGAGAAAAAGCGCAAAGATTTAATGGTTTTAGCAATGGAAAAGATGTAAGCATCTGGCTTCCCAATATCTCAAAAGGCTGGTATACAGTGCAAGTCGAGGCCTGGAGAAAGGGAAGGTTTCTAAAAAGAATTTCCTCCACGTGTGGAATTTTTTAATACTTCTTGAGTTTCAAGCAGATTTGATCTTAACGTTTAACAAATATGTTTGTGATTTGGGATTTGGTGCTTGTTTGGAAATTGGTGCTTGGAATTTGAAAATTTTATCCTGGTGTCCCCAGGGGGATTCGAACCCCCAACCTCCAGGACCGCAACCTGACGCTCTATCCAGTTGAGCTATGGGGACAGGAATATTATACAAAAGTTAATGACTAATTTCTAATGACCAATGACCAAGGGTTTAGTCATTAGGTTAATTAGTCATTAGTCATTCTCCTTAGCCTTTCTTTAAGAATCTCTTCCCTTTCCTCTTCCAACTTTTCATGCAGGCGCTTTTTGAAATTTTCCATTTCTTTCCACAGCTCTATTTCTTCCCGCACGATTCTCCTTATTTCAAAAAGTAAACGATCGTAGCTTATATTGTGAGCATCAGCCAAATGTCTTTCTTCTTCAAATACTTTTTTGATTAATCCTTCTACACTTCCAGGATTTTTATCATTTGATCTTGTGGATTTTTTAGGAAAAGGGAGCGCAAGAGAAGGAAGCTTGAATTTAAAAGGTTGGAGCATGCCGCGCGTTTTCTTAAATATAAAGTAAAAAAGGGCTAAAAGAGCAGGAAGCTTTAAAAGAGGTAAAAGGTTGCCTAGATTAAAGTTCAAATTCGTTGCTGCAAGGGATTTTTTAACTCCGGGCTTGTCTTGGGAGAAGATAACCTGCAGGGTGGCTTTATACGAGCCTAAGGGTAAGGAAGTCGGCAAAATCTTTTTAAATTCAGCTGCTTGGCCTGGGTTTAAATTTGCCGGCATTGTCCAATAGTACTCAAAGTCATTTCCTAAAAGGTTGATAATAGGAGTTTGGTTGGAAAGTTTCAGGTTAAATCCTAACGAGTCAATTATTGTATTTCCAGTATTTTTTACACGTCCGTTTATATAAATTCCCTCATTGGAAAATTTGATCTGTGTATCCTCTACGTTTATCTTGCTGTTTCTTTTTTTGCCGATCAAGAGTTTAATAGGAAGTCTAGAAACTAGCTGTTTAGAGTTTTTTTCATATGCGTTGATATAAAACAGATATTCTCCGTCCGGAAAATTTTTAGGAAGGGTTAAAGTGAAGTTTACTAAAATCCGCTTCTCTGGTGGAACAGAGAGTTCTTCTTCGGAGAATTCTAATTTTATATTTTGATTTTGGGAGGGTTTCAGAAAGACTTCATACTTTTTTTCGTCAGGGTTTACAAGGTAAAAATCGTCCTCATAATCTTGTGCTTTGTTTAGCACATTTATTTTCACAAACGTGAAAGTTTCTTTGTCTCTCGGATCAGGATGAGCTGGAACAAGTTTTATTTGAGCAAATACAGGGCTAACTTGAAAAAGAAAAAGCACAAAGGTTAATGTTCCGAGAATAATCGTTTTTTTAGTCTTTTTCATTTTTTCTTAGATTTTCTTTTCAAATAAGCAAGAATAAGA
>WFWI01000101.1 GCA_015491205.1 Candidatus Microgenomates bacterium
ACTTAAACATTTTTGGAGATTTACTTCATAACTTTATCGATGGAATTAGCATAATCGCAGCCTATCAGGCAAACCCATTAACAGGCCTTTCAACTACCCTTGCAGTCGCCTCTCACGAAATTCCTCAAGAAATAGCAGATTTTGGTATACTTCTATACTCTGGCTTTTCTTATAAAAAAGCTCTTATATACAACTTTTTAACCTCTCTTTCTGCATTTGCCGGTGCTGGAGTAGGATTAATGTTTTCATCCTTTCTTCCCATAGAATACCTTCTTCCAATTGTAATCGGAAATTTTATCTACATAGCAACAGCCGACCTTATTCCAGAACTTCATAAAGAGCAAAGTTTCAAAACCAGCATACTACAGCTTCTTTTTTTCTTCGCAGGTGCGATCATAATCTATCTTATTTAGAGCTCTTTTAAAACTCTCTTGCAAACCTTATCAAGTTATACTACAATCTGTAGTATGAAAGAGCTGCTATCTGAAATAATCTCTCTTAGAACCATTTTCATTTTAGGATATTCCAATATACTTTTATTTTTGCTTGTGCTTTTTTCATGCCGATGTTTTATTGGTGTCAAATGGTATCTAAAACTAATGCAAAAAAGTTGGTTTAAAAAGTTTTACAAGTACCACTGCATATTCTGGTGGGCTTTTGCCCTTTCTGTGCTTTTGCATACAACTATTGCATTTCTCTTATTCAGATTTCCCAATAAATTTTGGCTAAACTAATATGATTTATTCTCTAAAAATCAGGAAACTCAAAAAACAAGTTTCTGATCCAAAACTTAACACCCAAGAAAGAAAAAAGTTAAAAAAGCAGCTTTTTTATCTTGAAAAAAGACAACGTCAATTTGTGAAAACCTTTAAAAAAGCTTTAGTAATAGGCATTACATTGACAGTTGCAGCTTTGATCCTTCTTTACTTTGCATCTCGACCAAAATATCCACCTACTGACATAGTAGGACACGTAGAAGTCTACCCAAAATCAAGAGTTTCAAGCAAAAAAATCCCCACTAGTGTACAAAAACACATTCTAGAACATACTCCTTCAGGCCAACGAGGAGTTTTAATTCAATACAACTGTAAGAAATATAAGTGCGAAAAAGGACTTGTTAACAAGCTAGCAGAAATTGCCCAAAAATATCCTTTTGTTTATGTAGCTCCAGCAGATTACAGCGGGAAGATAATCCTTACAAAAATAGGAAGAATTAAAATTATGAATAATCTTGATGAAAAGGCTATAGAGGAATTTATTGTAAACTGAAACTTCCCGCGCCTACCATCCCTCCTCTTATTAATTCTACAACCCCTTTTATCCCTCTCCCTTCACCTCTCTTCCATCAAATTCTACTCTGATGTTTTTTAACTTCATTTCTAAAAGTTTAATTCTCACCCATAAAACAGATAACGCAGTAGCAAGCCTCAATGCTTTATTAATTTCCTCCCCATGCACCTCTCCCTTTGATTCCTCTTCTACAAAAGAAAATTTATCACTAT
Source organism: Candidatus Microgenomates bacterium (assembly GCA_015491205.1). Lineage (GTDB taxonomy): Bacteria > Patescibacteriota > Microgenomatia > UBA1406 > GWC2-37-13 > S141-128. Next base: position 1,503 of record WFWI01000101.1, read on the forward strand.
GAACAGAAATATCTCTTAACATTTCATCTAAAACTTCTCTAGCCCTTTTTGTCAAATTATAGACTACTTCAATTGTCTTCCCATCTTCTTCCGCAATTGCAATCTGGCCTAAAACATAAACTACTTCAAAATCCCATATTATATGTAAATCACCCAGCTGCTCTATTTGGAATTTACGCTTCTGCCAATTTTCTAGTACAGATGAAGCATACTCTGTAAGATTTGTAAATATTTGCTGAACTGTATCTCCTCTTATCACTTCCAAATACTCCTCCTTTCTCTCCTCATCATAAGTTGCTCCTTTAGCTAAAAACAGAAGCATTGCCAGCTGTTCTTTTCTCGTACATCTTTCGTCTTTTAAAATTTTAATTATATCATCTACATTATTTACTTTTTCCGAAAGATTTTTTATAACATCATCTCCTTTATATGCATTCAGTGAAGCATTAAATCCTAATTCTTCAGGAGTATAGCCTACAGCTATCAAAAAAGGATATTCTCTCAATATCCCAGAAACCGTGATTTGAAGGTCTCTTTCTTCTCTCTCTCCCAGAGTGCCCCCAAGGGGATTCGAACCCCTGATCTCCTGGCTGAGAACCAGGTGTCTTAGGCCGCTAGACGATGGGGGCTAATATTTTGTAAAATTATACCACAATGTTCCCAGAAGGACTAGGCATCGAACAAGCTACTCAACAATTAGAAATAGCAATAAATAGCCAAAAATGGTTAATTGCTATTGCACTATTAGGTCTAGCTGCTTACTTCTTCATCAAAGGCAAACCCCAAAACTAGCCTAAACTAGATTTTCATACTCTGATTGTGAAAGCATTTTAACTACCTTTTTTATCTTACTAGCAGAAGATTTTTTTGCTACCAAAAGGGCATCTTCTGCATCCACGATCACAACATCTTCCAGATCAACAGCTACAATAAGCTTGTTTTTAGCAAAATTGTAAACAAGAGTATCCTTGCAATCTTCCAAAAACACATCCCCAGATGTTATATTATCCTCTGTCTTCTCCTCTAAGGCTGATTTTAAAGACTCCCAAGTGCCAACATCTGTCCAACCAAGATCCTCCACCAAAACATAACTTGAAGATCTAGGTAATTTTTCCAAAACTGCATAATCTATGCTTATCTCTGGCATGCGCTCAAACACCTGTTTTAGCTTTTTAAAATCATCTCTAACCTCCGCAGCTTTTAAAGCCAAAGTATAGATCTCTGGAGCATGCTTTTTAAAAAGCGAGAGGAGGTGTTTGGGAGTAGTAATAAAATATCCCAAATTCCAAGCATAATTTCCTTCCCTCATATACCTTTTGGCCGTTTTCAAATCTGGTTTTTCAACAAACTTCTCAAACTCGTAAAGTACAGGCTCCTCCTCATCCAAAACCTTTCCTGTCTTTATCCACCCCAAGGTCGTGGCAGCATAACGCGGTTTCTGTCCAATAAAAAGCATTTTATCCACCTCTCTTTTTACAACGGATTCCCCTTTTTTCAACACTCTGGCAAAGTTTTTTGGTTTTTTAATAACATGATCTCCCCATAAAATTATCATCGGCTCCTCTGCTCCGCTCTCAGCCAAAACCGCTGCTACAAATGCCACAGCAGGGCCTGTATCCTTGCGAAGCGGTTCAGCAATTATGTTTTTAGAAGGTAGTTTAGGAAGCTGCTTTTTTACGCTTGAGGTATAAAGATGGCTTGTAGAAACATATATTTCCTCAGGCTTGGCGATTGAGCGTACAAGATCAGCCATTATTTGCAAAGTAGATTTACCATCTATAATCTTCTCAAATTGCTTTGGACTCCTTTTTCTTGAAAGAGGCCAAAGCCGCGTGCCTGCTCCTCCAGCAAAAATAACTGCCTTCATTTAAGATTTGGACTTTATTAAACTTATAAGCTGCCTCTTAAACCTCTGCTTAGAAAACTTACTTAATACTTTCTCTCTTTTCATTTTTATAGCCTTTCTCAAATTGTATGATAATGTAAGATATTTTTCAATTGCTGTTTTTAGACTCCTTTCATCCTGCTTGTTGAAACTCACTCCTAAATTTCCAACTATTTCCTTAACCCCTCCTTTTTCGAAATATATAACTGGCAGTTCAAAAAAGATAGCTTCTAAAACCACATAACCAAACTCCTCTCTTTGAGGAACAACCAAGGCCTGTGCTTTGGAATATAAAAGCCCTAACTCCTCATCTGTCAAATCTTGTAAAAACACAACGTTGGGATAGGCTAGGCGTTTCAACTCACTTTTCTTACTTCCTTTTCCCACTACAACAAACTTAAATTTTGGAAAATAAGGAGCCAATTTGATAAAAAGATTAACTTTTTTGTACGGTTCTAATCTTCCAACATATAG
>WFWI01000102.1 GCA_015491205.1 Candidatus Microgenomates bacterium
ATGTACATATGCTTGGCTACTTCTCCCAAAGACTGGGAAAGATTAACGACTTTTATCTTCGAGCTGATGTTTATGTAGCACCTTCTGTTTGGAACGAGCCTTTAGGGCTTGTGATCCTTGAGGCCATGGCCCACAAAACTCCAGTGATAGCCACTAGAAAGGGGGGAATAACAACGATCTTAAAAGATGGAGTCAACGGCTTTACAGTGCGTGCCAAAGATCCCAATATGATCGCCAAAAAAGTAAATTTGCTCTTAAAAGACGACAAATTGCGAAAAAAAATGGCGGAGGCAGCCTACAAAACCGTAATAAAACGCTTCACCTGGGAGAAGGTTGCAAGTAAGTTTTATAATTTATACATACGCACTATAAAATGAAAAAACTCAAAATTGTTACAATAGGCTTCCTAAAGCTAGGCATAGGACATTATTTAGCCCACCTATCATACTATTTGAAGCCATTTTTCTCCTTGGAAACAATAACTTTTACCCATGGGATCAAAAAAGATCTTTTAGAAGTGGAATACGACCTCATAATCAAAAACACCATTTCTAATTACAAACAGTTAATAAATCCCCATGGTATAAGAGAAACTTTCGCCAGCACCAAAAAGGTATTTACAGAACTACAAAAATATGACCTTATAAATTTACACATTAGCAGTTATACCCGCCTTTCCTCCCCTATACTAATACCTGGTTTAATTACGGCAAAAAACAAGGGTGTAAAGATTGTCTCTACTATCCACGACGTTCTTCCTTTTCCTGAAGGTGAAACTGTCTCAGAATATTTAAAATTTTACTACAATCTATCAGATGCTGCTATTGTTGGAAATGAAAAAGAAAAAGATCTGCTCATCAAATATTTCGATTATAAAAAACCCATATATATTGCTACCCACGGCATATACGAGCTTTTTAATTTAGGGAAAACCACCAGAGAAGAGGCTTTAAAAAAACTAAATTTAAAAGAAATGCAAGAAAAGATGCTTTTTTTTGGAATTTTGCGAAAAAATAAAGGACTTGACACTCTCCTTAAAGCTCTAAAAATAATCAAGGACAAAAAACTCCTTAAAAATCCAAAACTCATAATAGCTGTTACAGAAAGAACTGATCCTTTCGCTCCTTTTGAAAAACTCATAAACAAACTTGGCCTTGGAAAAGAAATTCAGATATACAAAAACAAAGAAGGATTTGATATACCTGAAATTGAACAGTTTTTTAAAGCCACTGATGTGCTTATCCTCCCCTACACCCAGGCCTCTCAAAGCGGAGTTCTAAACATAGCTTTTGCTTTCAAAATGCCAGTTATTCTCTCAGAGAAATTTGCGGAAAGCAAAAAATTTGATGGAAAAATGGGAATTGTCATAAAGCCTAACGATCCCCAACATTTAGCCGAAAAAATTGCGGAATTCTTCTCTACTTTATCAAACAAAAAAGAAATATACCTTAAAAACATTGAAGAGTACAATAAAAAACATAGCTTCAAACAGACGGCTGAAGTCCACAAAAAAGCCTTTTTAGAAACTCTAAATCAAAGATGAAAATAAAAATACTTGTTGACGGAAGAACAATTAGAGAAAAACCTGCAGGAGTAGGATACACTGTGATTGAGCTTTTAAAAGTCCTTCAACATGATCCTCTACTTGAAATTTATGCCTTTGTTAGAAAAGGAATAAAATACTTCAAAGGCCTTGAAAAAATAGAGCTTATTGAAACTCCTTTCAATTATCAATTTGTGGGCTTTAAACGATTTTTTGAAGAGCAAACAATTGTTCCTTATCTTATAAGAAAAATAAAGCCTCACATTCTCCATCTCACTGATTCTTTTGGAGCTCCTTTAATAAAGCCTAAAAATCTTAAAATTATAACCACCCTCCATGATCTTATCCCTCTTTCTCCTTACAGGGAACTTATGAGTAAAACCGGCTTTTTCTTTTATAAACTCTCCCTTAAAAGAACTTTGCTGTTAAGCGACAAAATAGTTTGTGTGAGCAATTTCACAAAAAATGAACTAACGCGAATGTTCCCGCAATATGAGCAAAAGGCTACAACCATTTACAATGGATTCTCACCTTTACCTAAAATCAACCCTTCAAAAGAAAAAAGCATCTTAAAAAAAATTGGGCTTTACGGAAAAAAATATTTCTTTTATTTAGGAGGCTTTCCTCCTAGAAAAAACGTTTTAGCTTTAGTTAAAGCCTTCAAACTCTTTCTCGAGAGCTCAAAAAAAGAATTTTATCTAGTCCTTTCAGGAAGACTTTCCTCAAAGCATAAAGACATCCAAAAAAACATTGACTCAATAAAAAGGTTTATAAAAGAAAATCAGCTCCAAGAAAAAATTTTTCTTTTAGATTACTTGACGCTTGAGGAAAAAACTGCGCTTTTGAAAAAGGCCTTTTGTTTTTGCTATATTTCCCTAGCTGAAGGCTTTGGACTGCCAGTCTTGGAAGCTCTTTCACAAGGCACACCGGTTATCACAAGTAAGAACTCTCCCATGGAAGAAATTACAAAGGGCAAATATGCAATTTACACTGATCCTAAAAATATAGAAGAAATCACAGCTTCCTTAAACAAGTTGCAAACAGGCTATCCTAAAT
>WFWI01000103.1 GCA_015491205.1 Candidatus Microgenomates bacterium
ATCTTTCTGAAGCTGAAGGATTGTTAAAAGAAAAGCTGTCGAGCGTTGCAGAGGTTGTAAGAGTTGAGGAGTTTGTTGAGAAAGGTTATTTTGGAGAAAGGGTGAGCAAAAGATTTTTAGAAAGAGTTGGAAACTTATTAATTCTCCCCTACCCTGGTGAGGCTGTTTGGTGGTATGAAAAAGATATTTTCGAAGTAAACTACTTCGGCCACCACGGCGGATTATCTGCTGAGGAGATGGAGATTGGGGTGGGGGTGGTGTGAGGGAAATGATATGGAATTGGTAACACCTATAACCACGTTAGAGGAATTCATTCATTTGGTTCAGTATTTGGACAAAGAGCGATGGCAGAAGATAAAGAGAGGGCTTATTCTGACTCGTCATGGAAGAACAGCTTGGAATGAGCAAGGATTGCTGCAAGGTAGCAAAGATTTGGATATACTCTCAGGTGAAAGAGATAGGATAGCCTTGATGGCGAAGAGTTTGAGAGAAGTAGTCCCTTCTGATGCATTAATAGTGAGCAGTACTCTAAGGAGAGCTAAGCAAAGCGCTAGAATTTATGCACACGTTTTAGAAGTGTCACAGCAGGAGAATCCTTGTTTCAACGAGTTTAATTTTGGACAGTGGGAAGGAAGGAGTATTAATGATTTAAAAAGGGATCCTCAACATGAATTTTTTTTAAGGAAACCAATTTCAGCTTCAAAACAAGGGATACCGCCGGGAGGAGAAAACTTTTTAGATTTTTTAGTTAGAGTACATCAAGGAATTGATTTTATTATAGATTTAAATAAGCCAATTCTATTGGTTACTCATGCAGGTGTAATTAGGGCAGTGAGATTTATTGACTTAATAGTCAGTGGAGTGCAGGTAAAAGAAGCTGACTTTTTGTTCGAAGGAGAGAGCTTTATAAAGGTTCCGCATACTCCAATGCGGCTCGGAGAGCAGGGAGAGTTTGAATTAGTTCTTGAGGAGGTTTGACTACACCTTTTCTTCGATAGAGAAGGTATGAGTAAGCTTTAGTATATAGTATTCCTGCTTCTTTTAGTGGTATCTTCAGAAATTGTGATAGGAGTCTAAATGCTTCTTGAAGTGGAGTTATTACGTGAAGTGAAACATTTCCAAATAAGCCTACTTCTGATATAGCTTTATTTGTTTCTAATCCAAGAATAAAAGCTTTAGTATTAGGAAATTCTGATGAAATAAAGATGGTTGGGGTAAGATTTGGTGATATTTGATTAAAACAGGCAATAGTAGATGTATGAATGAAGTTTAGCACTGCTGCTGTACCGTTCAAACCCATTATTGGTAGTTGTGCTGCAGTTATCTTTATAGGAAAAACATTTCCATTTTTCGTTATTGCTACATCTAGATATTTGCTTAAGCCTGATTTTTTTGGAGGAGTTCTTAGCTCTATACCTATTTCTCGTTGTGGGTATTCTCTTCTAAAGTTTGGGTCTTCAATATGTAGACTTAAGGGATTGCCGCCTGTTATTACTTTTAAAGAAATATAATCTACCTCTGGAGTATAAACTTGAATTAATTGTCTAAGCTCTTCAAATGGTATGGGTGGTTGCCTTCCATTGCTATATACTTGAGATAGAAATTCCGAAATAAAATCTGGACTAAATTCTGAAGGAATTATTGCTAAGTCAATATCTGAGTTGGGGCCAAGTTCGTGAGTGATTCCTCCTCCATGGACCCCTATGTAGACTCCATTTTTATGTAGAGTTTCTAGAGTGGTTAAAATGTCAGGAGGAATTTGGGATTTTATTGTTTCAAGCCGTTGTTGTATTTCGGGCGATATTGGGATACGTTTGATTTCCATAAAACCCAACCCCCCGCCGGTTTAGGCGGGGGGCGCAGAACTTACATCAGTAAAAATTTACAAATCCTCTTTTCTTTTTTGCAAATCATATTTTATTTTTGAAATAATACACTAAGTTTTTGAAATTTCAAGGGTATTTTTTGCAAATTTTTATTAATTTCTATGGTCTAATAATTGATTGTACGCTTGAACTTCCAAAGCTCCTAATTCTTCATATATTCGTTGGGTTTCTGGGTGGTTCTCTCCCAACCTTTTTTTATATTGCTTCAACTGTGCTCTTACCGCTTCTAATTCTTGTGCGGTTTGAGGATCTAAATATCCTTTAGGGTAAGGTATTTCGCCTTTAGCCATAATATCCTATAGTATATTAAAGAATATCTGTTTTTCAAGGTGAATCTTTTTCTATTTCTTGAGAGCGAAATACTGTGCACCCCCGGGGTGTACATTTGCTTTATCTTTCCCTCTAACTTGTCCATGCTAAGTAGAAAAAGTGGAAGTATTTGTGTATCCGCTCTTCTATGTAGTTTTATTGTTTTGTTTTTCATGTTTGCATTATTCTACTCACCCCAGTCGAGTACTGAATTGCCTTTTTTGGGCGCCATACAATCTCTTTTGGCAGGCCAAGTTGTTCGCCTAATTTTCTCATTATCCACTTCTCTACTCTTTTTCCTTTTAAAAACCTAATTTTTTCTTCTGCAGGAATTTTAAGGGCAAGGTCTACAAATTCTTTTTCAAGATAGGGGTTGTAAAGGGTTATTCCAAAAATTTTGGCAATTGCATTGTCTCGGCTTTTGTCTATCTCCAGCAGGGGCAGGTCTTTTTTTATCTCTTCATTTAGCTTGTCTAAAGGCACTTTTTCGTATTTGTGGTATCCAGCGAACAAAATATCAGGCCCTTGGCCTGTGAGGGCGCGTTTTATTCCAAGGTCATTTGCTTTTTTGCATAAAAAATAGAAGCTGGTTGCGATTGGAAGATGTACTTTTAAGGGCTCTATCCTCTTCTCTTTTAGTATTTTTTCGATTTCTGGCTTTGCTTTTTCGATTTCTTCTTTTTCTAGTTTGTAAAAAACGGGTTTTGTTTTTAAGAATTTACGTAGGAGCTCAACATAAGGCTTGTCTTTTGAATATTTTGTTTGCAAAGAAATAAGGGTGACGTTTTTAAAATTTTTAAAGACTAAGGTCGCGATTATTGAGGAGTCGATACCGCCGGAGACAAAGACTCCAACTTTTTGCTCTTTAAGCTTAGCTTTAAAATTTTTTACAATTTTGTTAAGATTTTTAAGAATTGATTCTTCCATAGGTTTTAAAGCAGCAAATTCCAAATCACAAGCACCAATTTTTAAGAATTAGCTCTTCCGTTTTAAAATTGTATCAACCTGTCTC
>WFWI01000104.1 GCA_015491205.1 Candidatus Microgenomates bacterium
CTTTTTGTCCATTGATAAATATATTTGCCTGTTTTTTTCCAAAAAATTTATTTTCAGAGGGTTTAAACTCAACTTCCTTTATTTTAAGCTCTTCAAAAAGCAGCCTTAAAAGCGCTTGTAGGTAGTAATAGTCCTGGGTTACCCCTATTGCTAAGTGCCAAATTTCTTTTAAAGGCTTTTTAAAGTAGACCTTTGCCAGCTCAAAAATTTTTATTTCCTTAAAAAAGCCTTTGTTTTCCTCTATGTTTTCCAAAAGCGAGGTTAAAAGTTCTTGCCTCATAAATACCAATCTTTCGGTTATGGGATGGGTGATTTTAAGATAATCGTTTTCGTCTCCTCCTGCCTTTTTTATCATTTCTTCTGAAATCATTGAATAGTTCATCACCTCATTAAATCCTTGGGATTTTAAAAACCATTTGGTTTTTGACTGTAGCTTAGATAGCTTTTTCTCAAACTCATCCTCTGGCAAGAGAGCAAAAGGAGAAAGGTTTGAAGGAAGCTTGTGATAGCCGTAAATTCTGGCAACTTCTTCAACTATATCTTCCAGATTGTAAATATCATTTTTACGATGAGGTGGGACTTCAATTTCAAAAACTCCTTGTTTTTCTTCAACTTTAAATCCAAGCCTTTGCAGAATATTTTTAATTTGTGAAGACGAGATTTCAACTCCAATAAGTCTTATAATATCCTTTTGCGCAACTTTTACTTTTCTTGGAGTATAAGGGCTTGGGTAAAAATCAAAGATGCTGGAGGAGACTTTCCCACCTGCGTATTTTGTCAAAAGAGCATAAAGGAGCTTGGCAGCTTTTGCGGCTCTTTCCTCGTCCAATCCTTTTTCAAAATAAACAGCTGCCTCAGTGCGAAGGTTGAGCCTTAGGGAAGTTTTTCTTATCTTATCTTTGTTGTATACTGGGATAGTAATCAAGATTTTCTTAGTATCACTCTTAACGCTTGAAATAGCGCCTCCCATTATCCCGCAAAGGTCAGTGAGCTGCCCTTTTCCATCCACAAAAATCAAATCCCCTTGTTCTAATTTGTAAAAATTTCCATCAAGCAGCTGGATTTTTTCACCCTTTTTAGCTTCCCTCATAATAAGAGCTCCTTTCCCTAATCTTTCAAGGTCAAAAATGTGATTGGGCTGTCCTAGCTCAAGCATAACATAGTTGGAAATGTCAACCACGTTGTTTATAGTTTTTATGCCGCAAGCCTGAAGTCGTTTCCTGATAAATTCTGGCGAGGGTTTTATTTCAACGCCTTCCATTGAAAAAGCAATATAGCGAGTCGCGCCTTTCTCAAAAACTTGTATCTTAAAATTTAAGCCAAGACTTTGGAACTGGTTTTTAAAAGCTTGGTAGTCAAAATCTTTAAATTTGTCAATAAATTCAACCTTTTCCTCAGTTAATGCTGCATAAGCCTCCTGGGCGATTCCAAGGCAGCAGGCTGAATCAACCCGATTTGGAGTAATCTCAATTTCAAAGACAAAATCATCCTTCGCTTTTTCCACCCTTTCAAAGGAAGGCCCAACCAAGGACAATTTTTCAGCAAAAGCTTGAGCTGAAAGGTTTGTTTTCAAATATTCCTTTATCCAATTGTAAGTTAGTTTTATTACCATAGGCTAAAACTGAGATAGAAATCTTAAATCCCCTGAATAAAATATTCTGATATCCTCAACCTTAATATTTTCCCTCATCAAAAACACCCTTTCTATGCCAAACCCAAAAGCCCAGCCAGAGTATTTTTGTGGATCTATGCCACCAGATTTTAAAACAAAAGGGTGTACCATTCCAGCGCCGCCAAGCTCAAGCCAACCGCTTTTGCACACGCGGCACTTTTTCCCATTAACCTCTCCCTTGCCGGAGCAAACATTACAAGTAATATCAATTTCAAAAGAGGGCTCAGTAAAGCGAAAATCATAGGGTCTTAGCCTTATTTTTCTTTCCTTTCCAAAATAGCTTTTGACAAAATAGTCAATTGTGCCTTTAAGATGGGTAATATTTATGTTTTTATCAACACAAAGGCCTTCGAACTGGTGAAACATTGGGGTATGGGTTGTATCCCAATTGGGACGGTAGCACTTGGCTATATTTATCATTCTAATAGGCGGCTTGCCTCGCTTTATCATTTCCTGCACTTGGCCTGAGGAGGTGTGAGGTGAAAGTAAAAGTCTGCCTAGTTTTTTATCTTCTGGATACTCCAAAAAAAACGTTTCTACATCATCCCGGGCAGGATGACCTTTTGGCATATTCAAGGTCTCAAAGGAAAAATACTCCCATTCAACCTCACGGTAGGAAGTTCTAGTAAAACCGATTTTGGCAAAAATCTGGGAAATTTCTTCTATAGCATAGGTGATTGGATGAAGGGAGCCTTTTTTAAGTGTAAGTTTGGGTAGAGTGGGATCGAAAAAGCTTGGAGCTTTTTCTTTTGCAAAAGTTTTGCTTTTAGCCTCAATCTCTTTTTCAATTTTACCTTTTAAGTTGTTCAGAGAAGCTCCTACCTTTTTCCTTTCCAAAGAAGAAAGGTCTTTTAGCTTTCTAAAAAGTTCCCTGATAATCCCTTTTTTGCTTAAATATTTTAGTCGAAGATTCTCAAGCTCTTTACAATTCTTTACAGAGGAAAGCTCCTCCTTAAATTGTTGCCAATATTTTTCAACATCCATGATTTTATGAGCTTGCCTTGGAAAAGATTTTTTTGAAAAAGTCAGGATGTTCAACTGCAATTTTAGCAAGGATTTTTCTGTCAAGTTCAATCTTTTTCTCCTTTAAAGCTCGGATAAAGGAAGAGTATTTACTTCCCAAACTTCGCACAGCTGCATTTATCCTTATTATCCAGAGTCTTCTGAAATCACGTTTTTTAAGCTTTCTTCCAGCGAAAGCATACTCTCCTGCATGAAGCACAGCTTCCATAGCAGAGCGGAAGTGCTTGGAACGCGTCATTCGATAGCCTTTGGCAAGCTTTAAAATTTTTCTGTGTTTTCTTTGTGCAGGTGATTTTACGCGCGTCATATCATTTTAATCCTAACATTTTTAAAATTTTCTTTTTGTATTTTCCAAAGACTTCTTTCATCTGTTTCATCCTTCTTATCCTTCTTTTGGACTTTTTAGCCCTCAAATGCCTTATTCCTTTTTGTCTGTGCAAAACTTTGCCTGTTTTTGTCACTTTAAATCTTTTTGCTGCAGATTTTTTTGTCTTTTGTTTCTGCTTTGGCATATTTTTATTTTTCACTTGCTAATATCATCCTGGCAACATGACCTTCAACCTTGGGCTCTTTGACAATCTTTGCATTTTCAATTCTACTAGCCAAGTCTTTTAAAAGCTCTACTGCCTCCTTTTTTCTCTCTTTTTGTCTACCCTTTAGAACCAGATTAAATTTTACTTGAAAACCTTCATTTAAAAACTCTTGAGCCTTTTTAACAAACCGATTCTTGTCGTTATCCGCCATAAATAAGGAAATCTTAAGGTCTTTTACAGTGCTTTTTTTTGCTTTTTTCTTGGCCTCCTTTTCTTTTCGCTTTTGCTGGTACAAAAATTTGTGAAAATCAATGATTTTTGCAACTGGCGGATCAGCCTTTTCAGCTACTAGCACTAGATCTAACTCTTTTTCTTGAGCGAGTTTTAAAGCTTCCTGTTTTGAAAAAATGCCAAGGTTTTTACCTTGCTCATCAATGACTCTCAATCTTTCAGCTCGAATCCGGTAATTTATTGGTATCCTCTTAATCTTTTGCCTTCTCAGAGCTTTCTATCTTGGAAAATTTTTATCATTAGTTTAGTATTATATAAAGGCGAATGAAAAATTGCAAATACATGTAGGCTCTTCACTAATTGGATGCAAAGGCTTTAAGGGAATAAATACTATAAAATATAAACTTAAAGAGACCATATTTATACTATCCTTGTTAAATTTTAACTTTGTAAATACAGG